>CAYOYI010000432.1:0-3702 GCA_964408105.1 uncultured Chitinophagaceae bacterium
CAATACCAGGGGAAGTATCACTATTCATATTGCACCAAGGCGAATCACTTTTCATTTGTGTTTGATGAAGCCCTGAAGAATGACATTCATCTTGAAACATCTTCCTCTTTTGATATTGACCTTATTGAAAGTTTAATTGCAAAAGGAAAAGTTTCAAAAGAAAAATATGTGATCAGCAATGGGTTCAAGCCGGAAGAATACAAGAGAAAAATTGTTCAGTATATCAACAATGGTTATTTAAACTTTATCCCGGTGCTGGACAATAAGGCCGAACTTGATTACTATGAGCAGCATTTGCAGCAGCCATGCAATATCGGAATAAGGCTGGCTGCGGAAGAGGAGCCAAATTTTGAATTCTATACTTCCCGCCTCGGAATTCGCTACAAAGATGTGATTGAATTTTACAAAACAAGGCTGCGCGACAATCCTAAGTTCAAGCTGAGCATGCTGCACTTCTTCATCAACACGGGAATTCGCGACAACACCTACTACTGGACGGAACTGAACAAGGCGATTAAAATGTATTGTGATCTCAAAAAGATCAATCCGGATTTAAAATTCCTGAATATTGGCGGGGGACTCCCGATCAAATATTCACTCGGCTTTGATTTCGATTATCAATACATGATTGACGAGATCATCCGACACATAAAGAAAGCCTGCAAAAATGCGAAGGTGCCCGAACCTGATATCTTCACCGAGTTTGGAAATTTCACGGTAGGGGAGAGCGGCATCGTGATCTTCAAAGTAATCGGACAGAAGCTGCAAAATGACCAGGAGCTATGGTATATGCTCAACGGCTCACTGATGACCACACTTCCGGATATCTGGGGGATCAATCAGCGTTTTATCATGCTTCCGATCAACAATTGGGACAAAGAATGTCACCGCGTGAATATTGGCGGCCTGAGTTGCGACATCTCCGATTATTACACTGCAGAGATGCATATCAACCAGGTGTTCCTGCCGAAAAACGAAAATGGCCCGCTGTATCTTGGTTTTTTCAACACCGGTGCATATCAGGATGAATTGAGCGGATATGGAGGCATCAAACACTGCCTGATTCCTTCACCCAAACATGTGCTGATCAGCCGCAATGCCAATGGCAGTCTTGATAGCAAGGTTTTTGCAGAAGAACAAAAGCCAGAGGATATGCTGAAGGTACTGGGTTACTGATTTACGACTTGAAATATTTTGCGCTGGAAACCCCAATCTTTCTTGATTTTTTACATTATCTTTAGGTAATTAGTTAATGATTGCTTCACATAAAGTTTGAGAACACATTATTTCAAACCTCTACCCCGTTTATTTCAGGCAGCTATTAGGAATTTGAGGAGATAGTCTTTAATTTTATTTAGGTAAAAGCACTTAGGCGATTTTAATGAGGTAAACCAAAAAGTTTTCATCATGTTGCAATGTTTAGCAGCATGAGGATAAGGGGGTCATCCTTGTAAAGTTTGCATGAATGTCCGGCAACAAATGAGGGCTTATACGAGAAATATCGTTACCGCTTTACTGGCCATCTTTGGAGCTTATGCTGCCAAGGCACAACCGTGCGCTGTGCCTGATACCGTTGACTTCACAATTACTGCAATCGGCAGCGGAATACCTGTTACGGAAGGTTGCATTCCCAATATGATCCTGCAGTTCACCGATATTTCAAGGTGCAACGGGCAGGTAATTCCATATACCATTTCGCCCAATTCACATTTCTGGGATTTTAATGATCCTCAGCCCGGCCCGGCTAACACTTCTACCTCAAGGAATCCGGTATATGGTTTTTTTACACCGGGAACATATACCATTTGTATGACTGTCACGGCAGACTCTGGTGCAAATCATCACACTGTTTGTCACACGATAACGGTGTATGCCCCACCGGTGGTTGACATCATAGCCAATGTTAACAGTGGGTGCAATCCCTTAATGGTTACATTTACCAATAACTCCATTGCACCAGGTGACAGTGTTTGTGAAACGCTGGTGGACTTTGGTGACGGAGGTATAAAAATCTTATCTGGTACGCAGGCGCTTAATTCTTTCTCTCATACGTACAATTTAATTCCTCAGCAAAACTGTTTTACTGTAAGCGTTAGGGTTACTAACTGTAAAGGTTGTGCTACTACCCGAACCTATCCTAATATGGTTTGTATTGACAGGCCACCTACTGCAGATTTCACCGCGAGCCAGACTTTGCTTTGCGATACGCCAGCAACAGTGACCTTTACACCTGCCGTTGTTTCTAATAACCCTATCGGATATAAATGGTATTTCGGGGATGGCGACAGTTCAACTCAGTCTAATCCTATGCACGTCTATGACAGCCTCGGATGTTTTGATATTACGCTTATTGTTACGGATTTGGATTGCGGGGAAACAAGAACCGTAACCAAAACCGGGTATGTATGTGTGCAATATATAAACGCTGATTTTATTACCACCCAGCCATACATTTGTGGGGGACAGCCAGCCCAATTCATTAATCAATCCGCCTCTTCAAACGGAGTGATCATTCCCACCTGGAGTTATGGTGATAATTCACAGCCCGGGTCAACCCCTTCCCATGTTTACAATAATCCGGGTGATTATGGAGTCACCCTGACTGTTGACAACGGAGCAGGATGTACTGACGTGATCACCATTCCAAATTTGATTCATGTTAATCCGCGCCCATCGGCAGATTTTATATCGGATTCTGCAACTATAAGCTGCCTTGCGCCATTCACGGTTGACTTTACTGCAATACCAAATCCTCCTCCGAATATCATCAGCTACTCTTGGAATTTTGGTGACAACACTTCAGGCACAGGTCAGAATGTTTCACACACCTATAACGGAACAGGAGGATTTAATGTCACCCTTGAGGTAACCAGCGACTCAGGATGCACCCGCTCGATCGTGAAAAACAGTTTTGTCGCCATCCAGCCTACGGCAGTAAACTTTACAATGAGCATAGACAGGGGATGCGCACCTTTAACCGTCAATTTCACCGACCAAAGCTATTCACCTGATCCGATTATTTGGAGGGATTGGAATTTTGGAGACCCTTTATCCTCAACAAACACATCAAATCTTCAAAACCCATCGCATAGTTACAATAATGTAGGGGAATATCCGGTTACTCTTTCGATCACTACTGCATCGGGATGCACGGGAACATACCATGATACGCTGACTGTAGGTTTACCTGTGTTGCCTTTTTTCCGTGCCGACACTATGCCCTTTTGTGTTAACCAAGATGTCTATTTTACAAATCTGACTGACACATCTGGGTTTCCTCCAGGATCAAATTTTAACTGGTTTTGGAACTTCGGTTCCGCTGGAGTTTCTAATGTTAAGGATCCGACTCCACGGCAGTTTACTGATACCGGAACGGTTACGATCACGCTGGAAGTAACATATCAGGGTTGCAGCAGGGATACCTCGCTTGATATTGTAATTAACGGACCTAAAGCCGATTTTGCTTTCACGCAAAGTTGCACCGTACCGGGGCAGGTGATGTTTCGAGATTCTTCAAAAGGAGGCAATCAATACTTGTGGTCGTTCCCGGGCGGCACCCCATCTTCTTCTACTCAACCGAATCAAGTAGTTGTATATCCGGCTTCCCAAGCCTACCAGGTGACCCTTCAGGTGACCAACACCATTACAGGTTGTGTGGATGAGCGGGTGAAAACGGTGGACGTTTCACTAACCAACGCACTT
>CAYOYI010000433.1:0-3683 GCA_964408105.1 uncultured Chitinophagaceae bacterium
GGCGGAAGAAAATCCGGAATGTTTCAGCCCTAATGTGATGTTGCGTCCGCTTTACCAGGAGACCATTCTTCCAAACCTTGCCTACGTTGGCGGTGCCGGTGAATTGTCATACTGGTTTCAGCAAAAATCGATCTTCGATAACTACAAGGTGAACTTCCCGATGCTTGTGCTTCGCAACTCGGTAATGCTTATTGATCAGAATACCGAAAGGAAGATTGAGAAAAATGGAATTGACCGGTTGGAGTTGTTTGAAGATGAAGAAAAGCTGATACAAAAGGTTGTTGCAAGAAACTCAGGAAAAACATTAGAGTTGTCCGAAGAAAAAAAGCGCTTTGATGAAATATTCAAAAGTCTATCCGAAAAGGTGGGTGCGATTGACCCTACTTTAACCGGGGCACTGGAGTCTGTTGCAGCCAATCTTTCAAATGGCCTGGAAGGGCTGGAGAAAAAAATCATGCGGGCTGAGAAGAAGAACCAGGAAACAATCGTTGCTCAAATAAAGAGCATCAAAAACCGGCTATTCCCAAACGGGGAACTTCAAGAGCGGTCTGAGAATTTTATGCAGCATTATGCCCAAAAGGGAGGTGATTTAATAAGAAATCTGAAAACAGGGCTTGACCCGTTTGAGAAGAAGTTCTTGATCTTCTCGGAATAGTACGTTTCATAGTTTGCGTTGCATGTCGAATTCTTGCGAGGTACTTAATTAGTTTTGAAGTTTTGCAATGCTTTATAAAATTCATCTAATGGAACAGTCACTGCCGGATTTTCTTCGGGGCAAATGTCATCACTTATTAAAACTTCTTTTTTCTTTGGGTAAAAGGTAACTGAATACACGTTGAAAGAAAGCTCTTTCTTCTCATTGTTATTTTCAGCAAGTTTTTGAATTGTTTCTAACAAAAGTTCTTTTGTATAGTCATTCCCTTCTAGAGCAAGGAATTCGTTTATAGTTATCATAGTTTGGGCGATTTCCTCATTTTGATGCAAAGTCTAAGTTAGTTATTGGATAAGCTATTTAATAATTTCTTGCTGTGGTTGGTGTTTGTCACCACCCACACAACTCCCGTGAAACTGGTCTGGCAGGTGAAAACACCTGTCAGGGGCAAGAAGTGAATCCTTTTGACAAGCAGTTTCTGATTTTCTACGACTGATTTTCACTCTGTTGAATTATCAACAAACAACCAGCATAAATTCCCTACCTATCTTTAGCGAGTCATACCTTTTTCGCTATTTTTGCGCCACGCTGAAAAATGATAAAGCTCACCATTGATAACATCGAAGTAGAAGTAGAACCGGGCACTACAATTCTCAATGCGGCACGCAAGATTGGGGGTGAAATAGTTCCTCCTGCAATGTGTTATTACACAAGCTTGCAAGGCAGCGGTGGCAAATGCAGAGCGTGCCTGGTGAAAGTGGCTCAAGGCTCCGCGAAAGACCCGCGCCCGATGCCAAAACTGGTTGCTTCATGCATGACGCAGGCCCAGGATGGCATGGTGGTTCAGAATACTACTTCTGAAGATGTATTGGAAGCCAGAAGGGGGATCGTTGAATTATTGCTTATAAATCATCCGCTGGATTGCCCGATTTGTGATCAGGCAGGTGAATGTGATCTCCAGGATTTTGCTTTTGCCCACGGCACAGCAAAGACCCGTTACGAAGAAAAGAGGCGCACATTCGATGAGGTTGACCTTGGTCCGAATATCAAACTGCACATGACACGCTGCATTCTGTGCTACCGCTGCACACAGGTTGCTGACCAATTATGTGAAAAGCGGGTGCATGGGGTGCTGAACCGCACAGATGCCGCTGAAATAGGTACCTATATTAAGGAAGCGATTGACCATGAATTCTCAGGCAACATGATTGATGTTTGCCCCGTTGGAGCATTAACCGACAAGAAATTCAGGTTTAAAGACCGCGTTTGGTTCATCAATCCGCTGGATGCTCATCGTGATTGCACGAAATGTTCAGGTAAAGTGGTGCTGTGGATGCACGGAAAAGAGGTGAGGAGAGTTACCGGCAGAAAAGATCAATACGGAGAAGTGAAAGATTTCATTTGCAACGAATGCCGGTTTGATAAGCTGGATACTTCCCACTGGACGATTGAAGGACCCAGAACCGTTAAGCGCAACTCTGTGATTTCACAGAATCATTATACCAAACTTACCATCCCTAAAACGCTGAAACCGGAGGAGATCAAGTAGCTGCATGGAGTTCATCATTTACAAGCTTATTGTTATCGGTGCTGTTTTTGCAATGACAATGACCATTGCCATGTACGCAACGTTGGCAGAGCGTAAGTTTTCAGCTTTCATGCAGGACAGGATCGGCCCTAACCGTGCGGGTCCTTTTGGATTATTACAGCCTTTGGCTGACGGTATCAAGTTCTTCTTTAAAGAAGAATTCACGCCATCTGGTGCTGATAAGTGGCTTTTCATTATAGCTCCGGGAATTGCAATGATAACCGCACTCATGGTTGGCGCAGTGATCCCTTGGGGTGATACGCTCACTATTTTCGGCAACCAGTATATCATGCAGATCACTGACCTCGATATCGGAGTATTGTATGTTTTCGGTGTTGTTTCGCTGAGTGTATATGGTATAATGATAGGAGGCTGGGCATCTAACAATAAGTACTCTTTGCTTGGTGCGCTGCGCGCTTCATCACAGATCATCAGCTATGAACTTTCAATGGGACTCGCAATCCTGGCGCTTTTGATGTTGTCAGGAACAATGAGTTTACGTGAGATTGTCCTTCAGCAGGAAGGCATGAACTGGAATGTTTTCTACCAACCGCTTGGCTTTCTGATATTCATGGTTTGCGCGTTTGCAGAAACCAATCGTGCACCGTTCGACTTGCCCGAATGTGAAGCTGAGTTGGTTGCCGGATATCATACCGAGTACAGTAGCATGAAGCTGGGCTTATTCCTTTTTGCAGAATACATTCACATGTTCACATCATCTGCAATGCTGGCGGTGTTGTATTTTGGTGGTTTCAATTTTCCTTTCATGGACTCATTGGGACTGCCTGATAATGTGGTAACTATACTTGGTCATGTAGCAATGATGACCAAGACTTTGATCTTTATGTTCATCTTCATTTGGGTTCGCTGGACTTTGCCGCGTTTCCGCTATGATCAGTTGATGAAACTGGGCTGGCAGATATTTATTCCACTTGCATTGTTCAACATCCTGGCGACTGGGATTATTACACTTATAAAGGAAGGGTTAAGCTGATAATGAACTCGAACCTTTTTTGGAAAATGATTTTTGAGATGACTGGGATTATGAATGGAAATAGATGAAGTACGAAGATTTGACAAGAAGGATTATTGCCGCTGCGATGAAAGTACATACTTCATTGGGCAACGGTTTTCCCGAGTTCATTTATCAACGGGCCATGGAGATTGAAATGCCATATCATGATTTGAGTTTTGAACGTGAAAAAGAAATGCCCGTTTATTATCGCGAGGAACTGATTGGAAAAAGGCGTGTTGATTTTTTTGTGAACGACTTGATAATGGTTGAGCTAAAAGCTTTCAGCAATATTGAGGACAGCCATATCAATCAAACCTTGAATTATCTTGAGGCTTTCAATACGGAAATCGGTTTGCTCATTAATTTTGGCGCGAAAAGTTTGGAGTTTCACCGGTTGACCAACAAAAAGTTTAAGGCTGTAACTAATC
>CAYOYI010000434.1:0-1790 GCA_964408105.1 uncultured Chitinophagaceae bacterium
TCTTAACATTTTCAGCGCTTTCATTCACAAAAACACCAACTCTTTTTGTATTTACGCAGATTGTGGTTCTCGCAAGCTCATTGATAAAATCTCCGGCATACCTTTTCGACTGCGGATAAAGAACAAACCCTACAAAATCCGCAGGCTCCGGAAAATGATTCATCGCCTGCAGATCCTCTCTTCTCGTTAGACCGCAAACCTTCACCTTCATGCTTTCACCTTTTCGTAATTGCGAACCGATTGAATAAAACGATCACAGGCCGCAGCAGGGTCAGCCTGTCGCATAAAGAACTCTCCAATCAAAAATCCTTTGTACCCGGCCTTCTTCAATGCAAAGACCGTTGTTGCCTCTTCAATTCCGCTCTCCGAAATCTTCACAAAATCATCCGGTATGAGGTTTGCCAGCTCATACGCTGTTTTCATATTCACCTCAAATGTTTTCAAGTCCCTGTTATTCACTCCGGCATGATGAACGTTCTTATTCAGCTTTTTTAATTCCTCCTTACTGTGAAACTCCAGCAGCACCTCTAACCCAAGTGAAACGGCAAATTTTGACAGCTTCTGGATTTCCTTTTTCTCAAGCATCTCCGCAATCAAGAGAACCACGTCAGCGCCCATGGAGCGAGCTTCGACAATTTGGTATTCATCAACTATGAAATCCTTACGGAGGATAGGACAATAGTTGAATTTCCTTGCAGCCCGCAGGTCATCAGCACTGCCTCCAAAATATTTTTCATCAGTCAGCACGCTCAATGCCGATGCGCCTGCCTGCATGTAACCGTGGCAGGTCGAAGCAGCCTCTGCATACTGATTGATAATTCCTTTTGAAGGAGATTTTCTTTTGAATTCAGCAATGATCCCCATGAGGTCTTTCCGCATCAGGTATTTCTTCAGCGAAACAGGATGCGCCTGATAGTAAATGCTGCGCTCCAGCAGCTTCACCGGATAAAGAGATTTCCGCTCTTCCACCTCAAGCAGCTTGTGCTTTTTTATTTCCTGAAGAATGTTCATCCGTTTTTTGTTTAGAGATGCCATCTCTTTTAGACATGGCATCTCTCTATTGAAGTTCAATCAATTTTTCAAAACTTTTTTTCGCGTTGCCTGACTTTAATGAATCCTCGGCCAGAGCTTTGCTTTCTTCCAAAGTTTTTCTTTTACCATAGCATTTTATAGCCACCGCAGTGTTAGCTACTACCACGTCACGTTGCTGTTTGGTTCCTTTATTGTCCAAAACGTTCTGGAAGATCTTTGCCGCATCTTCCACCGATTCTCCTCCCGACAGTGACTCCTGGCTGACTTTTACAAATCCCAAATCCTCCGGCTGAAACAAATGCTCTCCCTCAGCCGAACATATCTTCACTGCCGAAGTCAGAGAAATTTCGTCATAGCCATCCGTGCTATATACCACGTTATATTTTTTTTGCTCCTGCTGAAAAATGAAATTGTAAATGCGCTGCAATTCGAAATTAAAAACACCGGTCACCTGCACAGGTGGGTTACTTGGATTCACCAGCGGTCCCAGCATATTGAAGAAAGTACGAATCCCAAGCTGCTTCCGCACAGGTCCTACCGCTTTAAGCGCGGGATGAAACAGCGGAGCATGTAAAAAGCAAATTCCGGCTTTGTCAATTTCCTTTTCAAGCTTGGCAGGATCACTGGAAAATTTGTACCCGAAAAACTCCATCATGTTTGAAGAGCCACTCACAGATGAAACACCGTAGTTACCATGTTTTGCCACTTTGATTCCGGCTCCTGCAAGAACAAAAGCAGTGAGGGTTGAAATATTGAAT
>CAYOYI010000434.1:1800-3674 GCA_964408105.1 uncultured Chitinophagaceae bacterium
TCGTCCGTCACCGCCTGTACCACAAACATCAATCGGCTGATAATCGGACAGATCAATTTTGTTGCACAACTCTATGATCGCCTCACGAAATCCAAGAAGCTCATCCACCGTTATATGCCGCATCATATATACCGTCAGGAAAGCGGCAATCTGAGCGTCATTCAATTCTCCCTTTGCAATCCGAAACATCATTTCTTTAGCTTCATCATGCGTGAGCGTATGACACTGCAACAGTTCCTGCAATATGGATTTAACTTTCTTCAATGGTTGATCCAGTTACTGATAATTCTTTTCCCATCAGGTGTCATCACCGACTCGGGATGAAACTGCACTCCCCACACATCATATTTGCGATGGCACAAAGCCATGATCTCTCCGGAATCATCTTCTGCAAGCACTTCCAATTCCTTTGGAAAATTTTCCTTAGCCACTACCCACGAATGGTATCTTCCAACCATTAGCGGAGAGTTGATTTGTGAAAACAAGGGGTGCTTCGGTTGAGTCACATTCACCAGGGTTTCTTTGCCGTGATACACGCGTGAAAGATTTTTGAGCTTTGCACCAAAAACCTCTCCGATTGCCTGATGGCCAAGACAAACTCCTAATATTTTTTTTGACGGACAATATTTTTTTATCACCGCTTCCAGCTTACCGGCTTCAGATGGCAACCCCGGCCCCGGTGAGAGAAGAATAAACTCATATTTCTCTATGTCAGCAAGATTGAATGCATCATTACGCCAAACATCCGGCCGGCTGCTTGTTACTTCGTTTACCAAATGCACAAGATTATAGGTGAACGAATCGTAATTATCTATGACCAGAACTTTCTTCATGCTGAGATCATGTTTGCCTCTTCAATCGCTGTTTTCAGCGCGCCAAGTTTGTTGTTCACCTCCTGCAATTCAGATTCAGGATTTGAATCTATAACTACTCCTGCCCCTGCCTGGTAATGCAGCTTGTTATCCTTGCTTAAAAACGAACGGATCATTATCGCCTGATTCATGCTTCCATCAATGCCGATAATGCCGATTGCGCCACCGTAATATCCTCTTGACAATTTCTCGCATTCATCAATGAGCTGCATCGCGCGGATCTTAGGAGCACCTGACAAGGTTCCAGCTGGAAATGTTTTGCTGAACAACTGAAACGGCTTGCCAGGTTCCAGCAATTCACCCGAAACTGTTGACACAAGATGTATTACGTGAGAGTAGTAATGGATGTCCTTGAATTTTTCAACAGTCACATTTTTACAGTGAACGGAAAGATCATTCCTCGCCAGGTCAACCAACATGACATGCTCGGCATTTTCCTTTGGGTCTTTTAAAAGTTTTTGTGCAAGCTCTCGATCACGCTCATCATTACCGGTGCGTCTGAACGTTCCGGCAATCGGGTTGATGTACGCTTTGTTTTCTTTGATCACCAATTGAGCCTCGGGGGATGACCCGAAAATCCTGAAGCTTCCAAAATCAAAATAAAACAGGTAAGGAGAAGGATTGATCGAGCGCAATGTGCGGTAAACATTAAAATCATCACCGCTGAACTGCTGGCTGAATCTTCGTGACATCACTACCTGAAACACATCTCCGCGCTGGCAATGTTGCTTTCCTTTTTTCACATTCTTTTTAAAAACGTCATCTGTGGCGTTCGACTTTGCCTTTCCATTTGACGAAAAGGGATACGCCCGGAAATTTTTATTTTTTATCAGACCTTCAACAAAATCAAGGTTGTCGCCTTTCTTTTCAAGCCTATTTTCAAACAAGAAAATCTGTTCATTAAAATGATTGAACATCAGCACGTACCTGAATAAGTGATACTGAAGCAGTGGAATATCTGTTTCTGACTTAGAGCTAACCTCAACTTTGTCAAAATATTTC
>CAYOYI010000435.1:0-3667 GCA_964408105.1 uncultured Chitinophagaceae bacterium
ACTTAATGAAAAAGGAATTCCGACCGAGGTTGCAGTGACGCATCTGGTTCCGCCACGCTCGGTGATGGGGCCAATGCCTGAGAGTGATTACCGGAATCTTTATATGAGTTCGGGTTTATACCGGAAATATGAGAAATCAATAGATCCTTTAAGCGCTCATGAAATCCTGAATGAGAGGATTCAAAATCAGCAACCCGAACCGGCTGCAGCAAAAAATGAAACACGCCCTCAAAGAGCAGCGAAAAGTACATTTGAGCAAGTACTAACAAGCTCTGCCGGAAGAGAATTGGGTCGGCAACTCGTTCGCGGCATGATGGGAATGTTATTCGGATCCACCAAAAGGAGAAGATAATTCAAAGCACGTCCTTTAAAGCGCTCTTATTGCTCAAGTCTGCCGAATATATCGTGGTATTGAATCGATAAGGTTTCGAAGAGCGATATACCTCATCGAAGTTCACTTTGGCAAATTCATCTTTTCCAAAAACTGCGATTTTATTATCAGGCAATACTGCCATAATGCTGGTTGAGCTTCCGGTTCGCACGTAAATCTTATCCCAGTCGCGCACTGCATAATCCTGAACGGTATTGAAGGTATGATTGATGACATATACTTTCACTTTGTTGATGTATGGATTGAATTGTGCCGTGAAATCAAAATCAGCTTTGATTTTCACGAATTGCTGATTGTTAATGAACCGATCACAGTTCCACACCCCCATCTGGTCAATCGCAAAGTGGTTTAGTGCGTTCGCTTCAAGGGCAAGCCGTTGCTCCTCTTTTTCTATTTCCAGTGCGAGTTTGTTATACTCGTTCATCTCCTCATTGAATTTTGTCAAAGCTTTTTCCAGGTTTTTACCCATCAGTAGAGGCATCGCTACAACTGAATATTTATAGTTGTGCATTTTGTTGTCATAGTCGTAGCGGCTGAAGCTGAGGATCAACTTGTAAAGATTTCTTTCCCTGTCAAACACTTCAATTCTGAACTTGTGCCAGTCAACACGAAAACCCCACGGGTCATCAAAAACTTTTTTATTCTCGGGCACGTCAACAATTTTCCATTTGTAATTTTTAAATGGCGCCAGATATGGATGCTCTGAATAATCCGCATCGAGTTCGATGATCATGTCATCGGGATTTGCATTCGGATCGAAAGGTTCGGCAGGTAAATCCGGTATTGCGGTAAGATCATTCTTCTTTTTTTCGTTATCCGATAATTCAGGCTTCCCGTTTTCCACCCATTTGAAATCTTTATCCAGTTTGAATAAACTGTATCCGGCAGCAGTGTCATACGCAGCCAGCTCAACATCTATATTCTTTCCTTTATCAAGTACTAGTTCATCTTCTCCTTGGTAGGCAGCTATTTGAATCATTCCGGCAGATTGCAACGCGCGGTTTTCAGGATCGTTTAAATCTCCCATCGGAATCCCGCTCAGCAAAATATCTTCGGGGGAATGAAATTCCCGGTACAGCACTGTCACCTCCCCGCGAACCGGAAATCCATCCTTGTCAACGAATGATTTTTTCGGGATGGAAATGTTTGAGCCTGTAAAATGATGATAGCTCAATCCATCTTCGGCTTTAAAAGTCAACGTGTCATAAGGGATTTGCAATGACAGCGGTGGCGCAATCCGGGCGGGGTCGTGCAAAAAAGTAAAATAGTACAATGCACCCGCTGCAGCAACTACCGTCATAGAAGGAATGAGATAGACGTCTTTAATTTTCATGGCTAAGAATTATTGTTATGAATCGGATTATTTCAAACCGGCTATCGAACCACCTGTAGAATTTTTCAGACTGAAGCAATAGAAATAACCATCATAGCAACTGATCAGCATTTCAAGTTTGCCGTCATCATCTATATCTGCGATAAAAGGTGTTGTCTCGGTGCCTGATGAAAGTGAATGCACCTTCAGTGTCTGGAAACTCGTTGCATCCAACACTTGCAGTGTACCATATTCATCAACTATTATTAATTGCTCATCACCGCTGTTGAGAATATCAAAGAGCAACGGCCGGGCGGTGATGACCCGGTAGTACTTGTAAAATCCGTTGTCATTTCTAAAAAAGGGACTATTGCTTATTCCAAATTTGGTTAGTGAGCCTGATTGAATGTTTATTGAAACCAAGGAATCCGAGATAGCTGATAGCAGCCTGTTGGCATCCAAAACCGGAGCATAATTGACAGAACAATTCCAGGTCGAAGAATAAATTTCTTGCAAGATTCCCTTCTCATTCAGTTGAACAAAATGCAACTGGTCACGCCCTTTTTTATCTCTGCGATTTTGAAGGACATAAATATTTTTGCGCGTCCCGTTCTGAACAGTAACGGGAGAATTGCCGAGAAACCAAATTTCTCCGTGATCGAATTTCCAAAGCAGATTCCCATTTTCACCATTTATTGCGTAAGTGTAGTTATCACGACAGTTGAAAATAAGATCGGGGACATCATCATAGTTCAAATCCATCACAGCCGGCCTCGACACAAATCCTCGCCCGTTTGACACGTAAGCCCCAATCTTGAACAGGAAGCGATTGTCTGTTTTATTCCATCCGTTGAAATCTTTAATCTTAAAGCTCCAGATTGCCTTCCCATTGCGTGAATCCAAAGCAGCAACTTCACCTGTTTCCGTTCCAAAAATTATCTCGCTGGTGCCATCACAATCAATATCCAGCAACACCGGTTCAGCTTCAACATCACCAGACACAGGTACACGCCAGATCTGCCTGCCACAGGTGTCATAGCAAAGGAACTCTTCATTGTCATTGCCGAAAAATATTCTTCCGTTCTCCGCAACAATGCCGTTCACATCCATGTCGCCATAACCTTCATCGGCAACTCTGTGAAGGATTTTTCCGTTGGTAGGATCAATAAAATAAACTCCGCTATTCTTGTCAATCCTCCAATCACGGTAATGCTCGCCATTGGAACCGACAATCAGCAAGCCCTCATGCAATACAAAATTCGTTTTGAAGGTGGTGCCACCGATTTTAGTTTTCCATTTAAGCGGAAAATGATTTTTGAATTCGGGTAATTCCTGCGCAAAAGCTGGAATAGCAGACAGCAGCGCAAAAGAGAGCAGCAGATGGTTCATGTGAACGGCTTTAAAAATTTTAAAAATCCGGTTGTACTGCTCTTAGGAGGTGGGGGCGAATATTTGCTTAAAACTTAACGATGAAAAAAATATTGTCTTGGGAGACCAAATATTATATGACCCATGAAATTATACCTGGAATAATGAATGGTGTGACTTTAAGCGAGATGAAGGCAGGAACAAGCTTATTCTGAAGCCATAGTAAGGCCTTACGAATATTTTTATTTGACCTTCCAGATCTTCGCCTTTAGTTGGAATTACAATTTTATCAAGCTGAATGCGCTCAGCCGGGACTTTAAAAACCTGTCCGGGCAGCAGCTCGAAAACACGTTCCTCAGGAGCGAGAAATTCTTTGATGCCCAGGATCTCATTAATAGTGTGATGTTTGATCACAGCAACGTGATCAAAGTGGGCTACATCATTTATCTTACCAAAGTCATGCTTTTGGCTGAAGGCATTTTCTTGCAGGCTTAATAAGCCAATAAGCGCAATTAAGAAGTTTGTTGTTTTCATGATTGTGTTTTTTATGGTTTTAAAATGGATGTACTGCTTTAAACCTCCAGGTCCTCGCCAAT
>CAYOYI010000436.1:0-3636 GCA_964408105.1 uncultured Chitinophagaceae bacterium
CGTTTGGTCATTTATCCCGTCATTATCATCATCATTATCTAAAAGGTCTGACACCAGATCATTATCAAAGTCATTAGGCTTGCTGGCAGCATTGCAAATGTCGGTGCCATTTGCTGTCTCATCGGCATTTTTATATCCGTCATTGTCTGAATCTACCGTAGTGCTGTTGGGATCACCCGTACACTGAAAGAAGTCAACAGGTTCAAGAACTGCGATGTTGTGGCTTCCATAGGTACATATCCAAATCGTTCCCGGGAAAATATCACTATCGCCCTGAGCTACAATATCCAGTGGAGAACTGCCGAGTCCGGAAGCCAGTGTTGTTTTACCTCCTGAAACCAAAGCAGTGCCAGACGCATTCAGCTTAATCCTGGTTATATTTCCGTTGAAGGAAGCTACGAGCAGATTTCCTTTCATGGCATTACTGAAATTAGAAGCTGTGTACTCGCAAATACCATTCGATGAGCTGCAAATACCGGTAATGGCTCCCGGTCTGCTGTCTGATGCCTGCCAGGTACATTCAATCGGGTTTTCCATTCCAACCGGAATTGGTGTTTGCGGATTGGATGAATTAAAGGTATTGCTGCGATTACCTCTTGTCGGATTTGCGTGACCGGCATAATATCCTTCGGTGACCACATGAAGTTCATCGCAGTCGGCAATACCGGGTTCCTTCACAGCGTTGGTACAATTGGTTGGAGGTCCACCCCACCCCGTGTTTGGTCCGTTATCAAAGCTGTACATTTTACCGGCCTTCGTGATGATCACATCATAGTTATTTCTCCATCCCGTTGAATAAATCTGCACCGGCCCGCCTGACACGAGCATTGCCTGGTTCTTCCCATCATTGCCGCCAAAAGGATCATTAGGGTCAACGTATCCTGCCGGTGCCCCTCCGACATTGTTTCGTGTTTCATCATCCAGCGTTGGGAGATCGTAAGTTGTATTTCCAATGGCGGTAAGATTGATTTTCAGAATTGCGGTCGAATAAGCATATTCGGGAGTCAACGCAAAATTGTTCGAAGGTGATCCCATATTAGTGTTGCCTCCCTGTGCCATATACAGCACATTGCTTGAAGGATCATAATGCATTCCGTTGGGTGAATGGTTTTCTTCCGAACGCGGCAAGCCTCTGACCAGATCAACCTTTGTCCATGAATTACCATTCTTGGTAAGCCTTGAGATAACACCGGAATTGGTATCGAGATTGGTGTCTGTGCCTGCGCTGTTACCTCCGATTCGGGGATCGCTTGAAGTGACAAATATCACAGGATTAGCTGAAGTTCCGGCAACAACGATTCCGGTTACCTGGCGGGTATTGATTGAAGAATTTACAGCTCCGTTGTCATTGTGATTCGGTATTTGCTGAACAAGCGTGATCGTTTCAGTTGCTGTGACCTGATAATTATTTGATCCGTTGCGAACAACAGTATAAACTTTAATAAGTCCGTTCTGCTGCGCAACATAAAGCCGCCCGTCAGGACCGAACTGTAATGACGTTGGGTTAGTCAGATTCTCACCGTTCAGATTACTGGATGTGAAGCTCACTGTTTGAGCGGCAACAGAACCGATGGACAAAAAAATAATTGCAAGGACTCCGCGGAAATGCTTCGGAAACATTACTTTAATTTTTAAGAATTACTCAAAATTTCGGCAGGACTTATACAAGATAAAACAACTCAGTGCAGTTTGCAAGAACTAATTGCAAGTTTACATAAACACAATATTGCGGAAACGAAATTCCGGGAGATGCGCTCTTCTTTTTGTCAACATTTGTGTTAAAAAACCGCGAACAGCGATTGAAAATTTCCAGATTGTTCTTTTAGGCAAACCGGCAAGCCATTACATTTACCGCGATGAGCAAGAAGCCCAATTACATAGACCTTATTGAAAAATTTGCAGAAAAATATATCTCCAATTTAGAGGGAAAAAAAATAGATACCGGAGAACTTATCAATCACTTAATAGCTGATGACCTCACGGATATTGAACGCCTACGAAACTTTGTGATAGTTTGTGAGCATAACGGAACTCACGAAAACGGCAATAATATAAATGAACACGCCACGCTCGGTCAGCTTTCGAATCAATTCGGACTTTCAAAAAAGCAGATCCAGAATATCATTTACAAATGGAGCGAAAAATTCAAAAAAGAACATAACGTAACACCCCGTAAAAAATCAGAACCTGATAAGATCAGGTTGAATGGCGCTCCCCATGACAATTCCTTATTCCAGCTTTCACTTTTTGAAAAGTGTCCGAGCCATAATCTTGATTATGCAAAGGAAGTTCAGCGTTGCTATGACTCAGGACTTTTTACTGCTTGTCTGGCCATGCAATTTAAATTGATCAAGGCGCTGCTGATCGAGCTTTATGAAAGCCATCAAATGCAATCGAAAATCCTTACAAACGGGAAAGACGAGTACCTGCCTTTGTCGGAATTAATTCAAACCACCATAGGTAAGCGGTTTTGGAACTTCTCGATCATCGCTACCGAAAACCTGATCAAATTCAGGAAACTGGCTGACACCTGTTCAAGAAATTCAAAAATGGTGATTAAAAAATCCGATATAGATAAATCAAAAATGGATTTTAGAATCATTCTGACCGAGTTATTGTCCCGTATCTGATCGGGTAATCTCACTATAGCAAACTCACCTCAGGAGCCTGGTTTTAGAAGCCGTCTGAAAATAAAAAGAGCCGATGTTTTGCATCGGCTCTTTTAGATAGTTTATTGAATGGCTCAGTGGCTGTAAAGGATCTTTTCTGTAGTGATCTTACCGTTTATGCTAATCGCCAGGAAGTAAACCCCCATTGGCTGATTGCGAATGTCCACCTTGTTAGCATATTCACCGGTATAATCATTCTTCATATCCTGGGCAATCAATTTTCCTGTTACATCGAACAACCTGATCCAAAGATCACTTCCCTCTTCCAGATTTACTCTGAGTTCAAATTCCCCTCTGTTAGGATTCGGGAAAATCTCTATTCCAGCTTCCATTTCATCCTGTGCACTGCCATTGGCTCTCTTGTAATCGTAATTGTTATTGTTATTGTTATTATTGTTGTTGCCGTTGCAAGCATCAGAGTTCACGGGTGCATGATAGCAAACACCTCTGCTGCACCAGTCCTTAGTGCATGGATCGTTGTCGTTACAACCGTCACATGAGTTGTTATTGTTGTTGTTGCCGTTGGAATTGTTGTTGTTGTTTGTGTTCGCGTTATTGTTGTTATTTCCATTGGAATTGTTGTTGTTGTTCGTGTTCGCGTTGTTGTTGTTATTGTTCGTATTCGCGTTGTTGTTGTTGTTCGTATTCGCGTTATTGTTGTTGTTTCCGTTGGAATTGTTGTTGTTGTTTGTGTTCGCGTTATTGTTGTTATTTCCGTTGGAATTATTGTTGTTGTTACTGTTTCCGTTACAAGCACTCGAATTTACCGGAGAATGGTAACATACTCCCCTACTGCACCAGTCTTTAGTGCATGGATCGTAGTCATTACATCCCTGGTCGCATGAGTTGTTGTTGTTATTGTTTCCATTGGAATTGTTGTTGTTCGTGTTCGCGTTATTGTTGTTGTTTCCATTGGAATTGTTGTTGTTGTTCGTATTCGCGTTGTTGTTATTGTTTCCGTTGGAAT
>CAYOYI010000437.1:0-3635 GCA_964408105.1 uncultured Chitinophagaceae bacterium
GAAGCTCCCCACATGATTCGCGTTTCGCCCGACAATCAACATTACTATGCTTCATTTGTGGTGGGCAGCGTCTTTCAGAAGTTCAGGGTTGACGACAATTCGCCCGCAGGTCAGGTTGAACTGGGCTTCGGTAGTTGGAACACGTTTGCAATTACAAGCGACTCGAAACGCGCTTTCGTTACAGATTTATCAGGAGGTCAGGTTGCCGATATAAATATTGAAACCATGCAGCTTAACGCGCTTTGGACTGATTTCACCTTTCCGCACGGCTCTGCCGTGAACAAAAATGATGATACACTTTACGTCACCGGGCAAACCGGAAATTTCATTTACAAAATTCCTGTTGACGACCCGGGAGAAGCGCAGCAAATCAGCATGGAGCCGGGTATCCCGCCTTCGGCTGTTGCTTCGCTCAATATCCATGAAATTCTTTTCCTCCCTGATTTCTCGAAATATATCATCACTTGTCAGAATACCAATGACGTGCGCATCGTGCAAACGTCAAATGACAGCGTGCTGTCAATTATCCCCGTTGGTGTTTTTCCGCAGGAAATTGCCGTTTCAAAAACGCATCCTTATTTGTTCATAAGCTGCACGGAAGACACTGCCACCTATTCCGGTCAGCGCGGCTCGGTGTATGTCATCAACTACCAGACAAATTCTGTAATCACGAACCTCTATGCGGGGCATCAGTCTCACGCCATTGCCGTTGACGACCAGAACAACCGCGCTTATATCACCAACCGCAACGCCACGCCTGACGGTCCCGCCCCGCATCATTCATCGTCATGTGGCGGAAGAAATGGTTTTATAACCGCTATTGACATGAACACGCTGCAATTGGTTACGGGATTCAAAGCTGAAGTATCCGTTGACCCTTACGGCATGGGGATTATGCACTAATCACGAAAAATTAACGCCATGAAAATTTTACAACTTGTTATGTTCCTCGCAATGTTTGTTTCTTCTGCGCTTGCCCAGCGCGTATTCATTCGTGATGCTTCCATTCCTGTTTTTGATGACACGCTGCCCTTGCCCCTCGCGTGGTTTGGCGGGTTGAACAATCCCATGTTCTCCGCTCCCGATTTGAACAATGACGGCATTGCCGACCTCGTGGTGTTTGATAAATCGGGTGATTTCCTCCTCACGTTCATCAACAACGGAACTCCGAACAAAGTGGACTATGTATTTTCGCCTCAATACAAAAAAGGATTTCCTGATGTGCGCCACTGGATGCTCATGGACGATTATAACTGCGATGGCATAACGGACTTGTTCAAATCCAATCCCGCGAAAATTGATGTGTGGCTCGGACGTTACAACTCCGGTAACGAATTGGAATTTGACTCGATGTTTACGCTACTATACAACTCTCAAATCAGCGGCAACCTTGATATTTTCGTCACCCCTGTTGATATTCCCGCAATAGCCGACATCAATGGCGATGGCGATTTGGACGTACTCAAGCTCAATGAGACATTTTCAAACCCGCGTACAGTTTATTATTACGAAAACCAATCTCAGGAATTGAATGGCGATTGCGCTTCGGTGAACAGTTTCGAGTTGCTGGATGAATGTTGGGGCAATTTTGTGGAAACAGGCATTTCCCTTTGGGTGGAAACAGACTCTTGCGGTTTTTTTAAAAGAGAGGAGGAAGCCGCAGCCGCAAACGGGGTGAATTATTCCTTTCTTGCATTCGATGAAGACGGTGACGGAGATAAAGAATTACTGATGGGTTTATCTATTTCAAGTAACATCAATCGTATGGTGAATGACGGAACGCCTGATTCCGCGCATGTATCCGTGCAAGACCCGGTTTATCCTGATTATAACTTGTCCTACAACTCCCCCATGTTTGCTGTCCCGTCTATACTTGACATCAATAATGACGGATTGAAAGATTTGCTCATCGCCCCGCGTGATGTTGGACGTTCTGAAAACTATTCCTGTGCGTGGTATTACAAAAACATCGGAAATACCGACAGTTCCATTTTTGAGTTTCAAACAGAAACTTTTCTCATTGAAGAAGGTCTCGATTTTGGCGAAGGAGCATACCCCGCTTTCTTCGACTATAACGCAGATGGGTTGCTCGATTTGGCAGTCGGCAACTATGGCTACTATGCAAATGGCGTTACCTATCGTTCTGGGTTGGCTTTACTCGAAAATACCGGAACACAAACATCGCCTTCGTTCAAACTTGTTGACCGCGATTATGCCCGCGTTGCATCGCTTGCGCGAAGGGCAATCTATCCAGCTTTCGGTGATATGGATAATGACGGTGATGCGGATATGTTCATCGGTGAAGTTGACGGGTTCCTGCATTATTATGAAAACAGCGCGGGCGCGGGCAATCCTGCTGCATTCTCTTCTTCACCGACAGCTGCATACTTTTCCGGCATTGACGTGGGGCAGTTCAGCGCACCGTTCATCTATGATGTCAATGGCGATACTTTGCCCGATTTGGTTGTGGGAGAAAAAACAGGCAATATCAATTACTTTGAAAATAGAGGCGATGCCGCGACCATGTTATTCGATACGCTTCCAACAAACTCGTTTTTGGGTAAAGTTAATGTGAGGGGATTTTTTACGGTGACAGGATATGCCGCGCCCTCGATTGCAAAACTTGACACAACAGGAAAAGTTTATCTGGTCGTAGGAAATGAAATAGGGTATCTCTTTCTCTATGAGTTTGACCGTGATAGTATTTACAGCGGCTCGTTTAAGAAAATTACTGAATCCTATTCCGGAGTTAAGGAAGGGGAAAAAGCCGTGCCTGCTATTGCAGACATAAATGCTGACGGCAAAATGGAAATGATAGTCGGCAATTATCGAGGAGGGCTGTCACTTTTTTCTCAAACGGATTCAATCTATTCAAGTGTGGCAAGTCAGGCTTCAACGCTGGATTTTGTACTTTACCCCAACCCGGCAAATAGAATACTGAATATTGAAATATCGGGAAGCAGTGGAAGTCAAATAAAAATTGAACTATTCGACCTGACAGGCAGAAAAATTTTTTACCGGATTACCAATGCCGTTTCACAAACTCTCGAATTGCCCGAATTAAACGCAGGCTTGTACCTGCTGAAAGCATCATCCGAATCAAAAGTGTGGACGGGAAAGGTGGTTATACAATAATTGAACAAGGATAATTCAGAACTGTCACTATAATTTTAAAACTCAAAACAAATTTCACCAAATGAAAAATACAATCATCACCGCTTTTTACTTCCTGATTTTCTTAACCGCTGCTATGGCTCAAAATGAATCCAAAGCAGACTCTATAAAATCAGAAAACGACACGTTGGTTGTCGCAACTCAAATTTATTGCAACCACTGTGAGCAGTGCGGTAGCTGCAAGCCGCGCATTGAAAATGCTTTGAAAGTAAAGAAGGGCATAAAGTCCGTTTCGGTAAACTCAAAAGAGAAAACCATTACGGTTGTTTACAATACATCCAAGACAGACCCGGCAGCGATTCGCAAATCCATTGCTGAAACGGGGTTTGATGCGGATGAAGTGAAAGCAACTAAAACAGGATACGATTCATTAGACGGTTGTTGTAAGAAACATTGAAGAGAATAGGGTGTGCTTCGCACGAATCTGTTTCATGCCTTTTCCGCTTCTCTCCAAAGGCAGT
>CAYOYI010000438.1:0-3634 GCA_964408105.1 uncultured Chitinophagaceae bacterium
TATGTTCAAGAAAGTAAGTCAGGTCAAATCTTTCGGGAGGCTTATTATCATCATTAAAGAACTCTTTTCCCTCTTTCCGGTTGGAATCCTGAAAAACAAACTGATTGGTGAAACATAACGCACAATCGACATTCACATCCAGAAAATCAGACTGCCGCTGCAACTTATGCTCATCAATCCAAACATCATCGCCCTCCATCAATGAGATGTATTCCCCACGACATTCTTTAATCGTCTCAATGGCATTCCTGGCTATCCCGAGATTTTTTTTTCTATGAATCACCCTGACTACGTTAGGGAACCTCTTCGCAAAGTCATCAATTATTTTACCCGTGCTGTCTGTTGAAAGATCGTTGGAAACAACCAGCTCAAACCTGAAATCCGTTTTCTGAGCGAGGATTGACTCTATACACTCACGAATATATTGCTCATGATTATAGGTGATCAGGCTGACACTAACCTTGATATCATTCATCCGGTCAACAAGTATTTTCGGGCAGGTAAAATTAAAAGTCTTGGTTTTTCTTTTTTTTCATTTGCTACTTTTACGCGCCATACTTTCCCGCATAAGTTGATGATAAAGGCAATTGTAAAAAAAATAACCACGGTTTCTCAAAGAAATGCCGTGCGCAAGTTTTATAAGGACATGAAAGGATGGCTTTACTTCACCGACCTTAACAAGCTTGCCACACATTTCGGCACGGACAAATGGGGAAGCCATTATTATACACCACATTATGCCTTTCATTTTAGAAAATTCAAGTTTAAAAAAGTCAACTTACTTGAGATAGGAGTTGGAGGCTGGGAGGGACCGCTTACCGGTGGAGGATCGCTCAGAATGTGGAAGAAATATTTCCCATTCGGTAATATTTTCTCTATAGACATTCACGATAAAACCGCCCTGCAGGAAAATAGAATCACCATTATGCAGGGAAGCCAAACGGATGAGATTTTTTTAGATCGCCTGCTGGAAAAGATGGGTGTCCCTGATATTATTATTGACGATGGCAGCCATGTAAATGAGCATGTGCTTACAACGTTTCGCCTGTTGTTCCCAAAACTCCGAAGTGGCGGAATTTACGTTATTGAAGATGTTCAAACTTCCTATTGGGAAAACTATGGCGGCAGCACCCGGCCGGATAAACTGACTATTATGAATTTCTTCAAGGATTTGGCTGACGGGCTGAATTATGAGGAAATCGAAGGCAAGGAGCCCAGCTATTACAACCGGAATATTACCTCTATTCAATTTTACCACAACCTGATTTTCATCTATAAAGGTGAGAATGCCGAAGGGTCAAATTTTATAGGGAAATAAAGATCCTGAATTTCATAAAGAAAACCTCAAATAACGGATCACCCTACCCTCTTCGAGGTGCATCTTCTCATAGTAAGTTTGAATTGCAAGAATGTCTTTAGGAGTTCCGTTTTGATAAACATCTTCTATGATCTCTTCAATCCTGCCTTCCTGCTTAGCCACCTCTAATGAAAACTCAAACAACGCAGGATCGTCTGTTTTCAAATGAATCATCGCTCCTGGTTTACAGAACTGCCGGTATCTGTCAAGAAAGAAAGATGAAGTAAGTCTTTTTCCTGACTTTGAATTTCTGCGATAAGGATCGGGAAAGGTGATCCAAATCTCGCTGACCTCATTCTTCGCAAAAAAATGCGGCAGTAATTCGATCCTTGTCCGGATGAAGGCGGCATTCTTCAAATTCAGTTCAAGCGCTTTTTTTGCTCCTGTCCACAGCCGATTCCCTTTCAAATCAACGCCAAGGAAATTTTTATCCGGAAATAGTTGTGCCAACCCAACGGTATAATCTCCCTTTCCGCAAGCTAATTCAAGAACAACCGGATTTTCATTTTTAAAAAAATCTGTGTTCCACCTTCCCTGAAGGTCGAGGACTTCCTTTCTAAAATCAAGTAAAGCCGGATTTTTAAAGTCAACGTTCCTCAGCACATTCGGGAATGTTTCTATCTCCGCAAATTTTTCAAGCTTGGGTTTTGACATTTGTGAGTGTTAGGGAGCTGAGCGTGGAGTGTCGAAATCTCTTCATCGAATCATCACATTAATTGCTCTACCTTTTTTTGCAACCATTGCAGGTAGGCCACCTGTTTTGTTTTTTCGATCTTGTCTTTCAATTTTTTTATTTCTTGTCTATCGCCCTTTCTAATGCGGGTTGCCTCTTTCACAAAGGAGATAAGATTTGCATAAATGGTTTTCTGCGAATCGGAGATCAGCTTATTACGCCTGAGATAAACCTGGAATGCTTCCAGCAGCGACCACAAAGCTTCAAACTC
This sequence comes from uncultured Chitinophagaceae bacterium, assembly GCA_964408105.1. Lineage (GTDB taxonomy): Bacteria > Bacteroidota > Bacteroidia > Chitinophagales > CAIOSU01 > BPHB01. The sequence continues at coordinate 2,302 of CAYOYI010000438.1, forward strand.
ATTCAGTTCGTAATAAATGCGCAGCAGCATTGACTTGGTATCGAGACTGTAAACGATGTCAGTGAATTCCACATTCCTCAGCAACTCCAGCGCCTGATCGAGTTTCCCTTTATTGAAATAAAAGCTGGCCAGATTGAAAGCAAACGCATTTTCTCTTAGTTCCGGGGAAACATGCTGTTTGTATTCATGAATGAATTTTTCCACCCAATCATACTCCTCGACACGCAGCGCGACACCAACAATATTCTTGTAAGTCCAGGGAGTAATGTATTTGCCATCAAAGGCAATTCGCTTTTGGAGTGATGTTTTGTATAGCTGAAATAATTCGGCTAAAAATTCCTGCCTGCCGCTGTTCACCCGCCTGATGCAATAGTTCTGGGCATAGGCATACATATCACGGGCTTCAAGAGGAGGAAACTTGCCTCCATGTTTTTTGAGAAGGTCTTTAAGCTTTTTGAAATGCTTTTCGTTATCACTTTCCGTCAGCGTCATTAAGATTTGGTAGTAAATCGCCACCGCAGGTGCATTTTCAAAGTCCTTATCCTGTACGTACAATAATATCTCATCAAGCAATCGCAGCTTATAATCTGCTGCAACGATCTTTTTTCGGTTGAACAGTTCGCAGCTATATTTTAGCTTTTGCGCGAGGTAATAAAGGTCGAGGTTGTCAATAGCATTCTGCAGGCTTTCATCAAAAACGTGTTTACGCTGCTTGTCGAAATACACGTTGTTCAGCTCTTCCAATAAAAATTCGTTGTAAAAAAAATCAGCGCCACGATATGGAAACTTTTGCTGAAAATGCTGAGCATCACGCATTGTTTTTTTGTAATGCTTCTCCAACTCCAGCTCGATATAGCACTGTAACACGTAATATTCTTCCTGCAATGGCTGCTCGCTGAATTTGCAGTACGAAAGAAATTTGTCCACGAGCCGCTGGATGTCGCTCATCAAATAACCCAGCTTCTTCTCATCGTATTTTTGTTTTGGAAAAGCCTTTTTGAAAATGATCTGCCGGTCAAGGTCTGCATGTTTAAAGGCCGGTTCGTATCGCTTCACCGCCTGATACAATTGAAGCGCTTCTTCGTTGGTATTGAAAAACGGAGAAGCAATAAAATCTTCCAGTTTACGAAGTTGCTTGGGACCAAGCGTCCTTAAAACGTCCAGAAGTTTACTGTTATGCATGGTTTCGCAAGATAAAGACTACTCCTGATTTTTTCGGAAAATTATCCATAGTGTCGTGATTCCCTACCGCCATCATTATGTCACAAATCATTGATTATCAAAACTAAATACGATTTTAAGCCATCAGGAGCATTAGTATTCTCTTCGCGTT
>CAYOYI010000439.1:0-3609 GCA_964408105.1 uncultured Chitinophagaceae bacterium
GAGGTAATGCTCCCCAGCAACTGTCTGCTTCCAAAAGTCTTGACCGAGATACGGCGCTAAGTCCTGCTCGGTCAAGACTCGGGCCTCGGCTGCTGGATGATCCACTCTCCACTGCTCCTTCGCACGCTCAATGTCTCTCAAACGATTCAATATGCGATTGCCAGGACCGGTGTGCGGTGAACGAACCCCGCTGGGAATGACCACAAATGCCAGAACAGTGAGAAGCACTCCGCAGACGAGAAGAAATCGCAACGAAGTTCGACGCGAGGGAGCTTTCATGCGCGTGTTCGGCTTAACTTATAGCTGTAGACGGAACTATTTCCTTGATATCGGACATTAGACGGGTAACAAGAAAATCGGTTTCGCTGTGTTTCCCGAATCACTAACCGATACTACTGGCCCCTTGCCCAACGGTCAAGAACCCAAGCTGCGCGATCTGATGCGAACGGCACTGCATCCATGGATGATTGCGGGATTTGTTCAGGAGGAAATACAGGACACGCTGCCAATTCAAACAAAGATTGCAGTGGTGAATGTTTTGGCTCAGCCTTTCTCAATGAATGCGGAACCTGCGTGGGCGGGAATACAGGAATACAGGTTGATTCCGGTAAAGACTGCAATGGCGTTTGTGGCGGAGATGCGCTCATAGACGATTGCGGAATTTGCTCAGGAGGAAATACAGGATTTGTTCCCAACGCAGCGAAAGATTGTAACGGAGTTTGCTTTGGCGCGGGAGTATTAGATGATTGCGGAGTCTGTGAAGGAAATAACTCCACCTGCGGCAATTGCAATCCACTGGATGTTACTTCGCTGACACTCGTTTATGCCGGCACCGAAGGCGATATCGGCCCTCTTACGGATGGTATGGTCATTAACAAATCACAATACAGCGGGTTCAGCATCAGAGCAGATATTTGTGAGGGTGGAGCCGTTCAAAGCGTGCAGTTTATTCTGAACGGAAATATTTTCAGAACGGAAAACGTTGCACCGTATGCACTCAACGGAGACAAGAATGGAAGCTACTATCCATGGAATCCCGCTGTTGGCATTTACACTTTAACGGTAACAGGCTATTCCGCTAAATCGGCAACCGGTACTGCTGGCGCACCGATGACGATAACTTTTGAAGTAGTAGCATTCTCCTACAAGAAAGATGAAAAACCAACTATAGCCCCAACCGAACCCGACATCAGTGTTTACCCAAATCCAAACATGGGCAATTTCAATGTTGAATTGAATCTGGTTTCAAGAAATGATCTAACCATTGAAGTGTTCTCACAACTTGGCCAGTTGATCTACAGCTATAGTGTTTCAGATTACCTTGGAGAATTTCATAAAAACATAGAACTGGATCAGCCTTCTGGAATTTATATGATGAGGGTCAGCATTGGGGAGCAGTGGTTCATCAGGCAAATCGCCATAAGGTGAGTTTTGTCTGCATCCTCTTCATTGTTTTAATAGTAAGGTTGTTTACCGCAGGGGAATTCTGTCTTATCTTTGGAAGGCCTGCCTTCCTGTATTTGCTCTCTTCAAACTATCAGAAATGAAAAAAACAGAGTTTCCCTCGTGCCAAACATGTATCAATCGAAGCATGTCTATATTTTGCAAGCTTCATCTGGACGAACTGAGCGATCTGAGCTCTTGCAAAGGATGCAATCAGTATAAGAGAGGACATTTTTTGTACCTGGAAGGATCCCGTCCGACAGGAGTTTATTGTATTAATGAGGGGCTGGTTAAAATATACAGAGCCGGAAGCGATGGAAGGGTTCAAATCATGAAACTGGCCGGCCCCGGAGACTTGGCAGGCCATGAAGCTGTTTTAACCGAGGGTAATTACAAGTCATTTGCAGAAGTAGTTGAAACGTCAATGGTATGCTACATTCCCAAGAACCATTTTCTGAAAATGCTGACGGAGAATCATAGCCTTACCACCGCATTAATGGCTCAAATTTCTCAAGAGTTGATTGATTCGGAGAAGCGGGTTACTTCGTTGGCTACCATGCAGGTCAGAGAAAGAATTGCGGAATCATTGCTCGCTTTGCAGGAGTTTTATTCTTCTAAAAACAAGGGCAAACAAGCACCGGTTATTTCTCTGTCAAGAGAAGAGCTGGCTGCTTTTGCTGGCACGGCACCTGAAACCGCAGTCAGAATACTTTCAGACTTCAGACAGGGTAAGTTGATAAGTGTAGGTAAAAGATCCATTTCAATTGTCAATCGTTCAGGACTTTTGGAAATAGCCAACCGGTATCAGTCCTAAATCATGTTCTGAACATGACCTGCATCATAGTGGAGCGCAGTATGCAGTTTTACTTTTGAATTTCCGCTTTGGTTGAGCGGGACATTCCTTTCTTAAAAGGCTGCCTCCTAAAAAAGGCAGCTTTTTTTATTCCGGTTATTTTATGATTTGGTTAAAATGATAATAATCATTGCCACCGCATAAGACAATTTCTATCCTTGTCTTAAAATAATAAACGATGGAAAAAAATTTCACAGACAAAGTAGCTCTCATTACCGGGGCAAGTTTCGGTATTGGAAGAGCAACCGCAGTAGCTTTTGCAGAAAGAGGTGCAAAAGTCATAATCGCAGACTGCATCGAGGACAAGGAAACCGTTGATCTGGTGAAAAAAGCGGGCAGTGAAGCGCTTTTTGTGAAATGTGACGTCTCAAAAAATTCTGATGTAAAGAAAGTGATAGAAGAAGGTGTGAAAAAATTTGGCGGTCTGGATTATGCTTTTAATAATGCGGGTATTGAAGGCGGTATGGGTGAAACGCCCGACTGCACTGAGGAAAACTGGGACAAAACCATTGGCATTAATTTAAAGGGAATTTGGTTGTGCATGAAATACGAAATCCCCGAAATGCTGAAAAGGGAGAAAGGTGTGATTGTAAACTGTGCCTCAGTTGCCGGATTAATCGGATTCCCGGGTCTTCCGGCCTACGTTGCTTCGAAGCATGGCGTGATCGGGCTAACTAAAACTACCGCCCTGGAATGCGCGAAAAAAGGAATTCGAGTTAATGCAGTTTGTCCGGGAGTGATCAAAACACCAATGATAGACCGCGTCACCGGAAAGAAAAAGGAGGTTGAGAAGGCTTATGAAGATATGGAACCGGTTGGCAGAATGGGGCAACCGGAAGAGGTTGCTGAATCTGTAATCTGGCTATGCTCAGATGCTGCCTCTTTCGTAACCGGAGTTGCACTTCCGGTTGATGGCGGCTGGGTAGCACGATAGAGCTTAGGTTTTGACGGATATGAAACGGTTTGTAAATTTGTTCCTGTGAGAAAGGTAACCTCTTTGGCATTGTTACTGGTGTTTGTGTCCAGTGCTATTAATGTGAATATAGTCAGTCATTATTGCGCAGGACGTCTCATGCAGACCAAATTCATTACCGGCAATGGAAATGCTTCATGTGGCATGGTTGAAGCAATGCCCGGATGTGACGGAAAGGCTGGCGGAACAGAGTTGAATAAGGAAGACTGTTGTAAAGACGATTGGCTGCAGGTTTCCATCAAGGATAATTATAAAAAGTCCCAATCTGACTTTGCGCAATGCTTTTCTTCATGTTTAATCACATCCTTTACTGAATCAAACGGCTTCCATGCTTTTGTCA
>CAYOYI010000440.1:0-3605 GCA_964408105.1 uncultured Chitinophagaceae bacterium
ACTGCCTTTGGAGAGAAGCGGAAAAGGCATGAAACAGATTCGTGCGAAGCACACCATAATTATTTGCATTAGGGATTGCAGCGGAAATCCTTTTCTGTTTCAGAAAAGATTGAAGCGAAAAGCCCGACCTGAAAGGGAATGCCAAAAAAATATCTCCTTACTTCTGTCTTTAAATAAATTTCCAATACCAATTCAATTGCCAAGACTGCACCTACAATGGTAGCAATTATACCTGGGCAGTTGGTTTGTTTTATTTAGTTAGTTTAAGTGCAATATCCAATCGTTGTGCCGGATTATCCCAATTGATAATGCCGAAAACATTATCAACGAAATCGCTGCGTTTGTTGCGATACTTCAGGTAGTAAGCATGTTCCCACACGTCAATGACCAGCAACGGAATTACTCCCCATTGTGTGAGCTTCTCATGGTTTTCACATTGCAGAATGGTTAGCTTATCCGTGTAAGGCTGATAGCCAAGAATCCCCCAACCATTGCCGTCAACGTCCTTAGAAGTTTTAGCGAGATACGGTTTCAGCTTGTCATAACTTCCAAAATCTTTTTCAATCCGTTTCAGCAAATCACCGGATGGTTCTGTTTTCTTGTTAGAAAGGTTTGTCCAGAAAATGGAATGAAGAATGTGGGATGAAAGATGATAGGAAAGCTTCTTCGTCCAAAAATCAACGGTCTCCAAATTGTTTTCATCCATCGCTTTCTTAATCATCTGCAAATCTTTGTTGGCTCCTTTCACCGCTCCGCCATGATGAAAAGTATAATGCAGGTTTAAAGTTTCCTCATCCATAGCAGGCTCAAGGAAATTTTGAGCGTAGGGCAAAGGGTTCTGAATAAAATTTCCCTGCGCGTCCACCAATTTGTCAATGCCGTTGTCGGCAAGATTTTGACTGAATACGGAATTGTCCGGCAGCAAGGATGTTCCGCCAAGTATCAGACCTGTTTTGAGAAAGTCGTTTCTATTCATGGTAATAAAAGTTTAAGGGTTAAACCGATGATAGCGGCAATCAAAATGATAAGCGGCTCTTGCAATTTTTTGATGTAAATCAGCGACAATATAGAAGCTATTGCAATAAGCGCGGTTGGAACATCCATAATAGAGCGCGTGGCAATCACAATCACCGCACCCGTCAGCGCACCGATAACGGCTGCCGTAATTCCATCCACAAATGCTTTTATGCTTTTGTTCTTCACGATTTTTTTGAAGTAGGGAGCGGGAAGAATTGTAAGGAGATAACAGGGAAGAAACGTAGCAAGCGCGGCAACGCAAGCTCCGGGAAATCCTGCAACAAGGTAGCCAATGAACCCAACGGTAATCACCACCGGACCCGGAGTAATCATAGCGACCGCCACCGCATCAAGAAACTGATTTTCATTCAGCCATCCGAATTCCTTCACCACTCCGCCATGCAAAAAGGGAACGATGGCAAGCCCGCTGCCAAAAACAAATGCGCCTGCTTTGGTAAAAAACCACGCGATTTGCCCAAGCGTGTTCCACTCAAATTGCCAGAAGCCAATTCCTGCAAGTAGAATTGAATTTGCTGTTGCCGGTTTCCTTAACCACAGTGGCGGTGCTTTGATGACCATGTAAATAAGTCCTGCGGCAACGAAAAGTAAAACTTCTTCTGACTGTGTGATGATGGTAATTATCGCTGCCGCCAAATAGAAGAGCCACAGCAACCATTTTTCTTTCATTGCAGTCCAGTTCAGCTTGCTTACCGATTTTGTCGTGAGCTTGTAGCTGCTCAGAGCAATGATACCGATTACCGCTGCGCCTACTCCGTAAAATAAAGCCTGCATCCAGGGTAATCCGCCATATAGTTTGTAGGCAATGCCAATCAGCACTACCATAATGAAAGAGGGAATTACAAAAGCAAACCCGCAAAGCGTAGCGCCCAAAACTCCGTAATGAACAAAGCCAAGATAAATCCCAAGCTGCGCTGCCAAAGGGCCGGGGGCAAGCTGCGCCAAAGCCAAACCTTCCTTGTATTCGTCCTCTGAAATCCATTTGCGCTGTTCAACCAAATCGCGGTGCATGTAGCCCACAAGCGCAACGGGTCCTCCGAAGCCTGCGTAACCCAATTTCAGGAAATACAAAACGAGTTGCCGTAAAGTGTAATTCGGATTTTCTTCCGCTATCATACTGTTATGGACGTATTGTTAAATCATCAAACCAGGTAACCGCATCGGCTTTTGTCCAAAAGCCGATAAGACCTGCCGATTTGAATGTGTCGTCTGTTTCTTCAACCAGTTTTTTCCCGTTGAGGGAGCAAGTAATCCTGCTACCATTCATCTCAACAGACAATGTAAACCATTCGCCTTGTTTAATGTCGCTGTCAACGCTTTTCAATTGCTTGCGGCTGCCTTCAACAACACGATAAAGCCGGAAGTTATTTTCGAGCGGATTATGTCTTGCTATATAATAGTTGTCTTTGTCAGCGTATCTCCAAACCAAACCGCCACCCTGGTCTTCTTCGCCTGACACTGCTTTTATTTTCACCGAAGCGGAGAAGCTTTCGTAACCAATTTTATCCAATACAAGCAAGTTGTAACAGCTTCCTGAATTTGATGCCTGCTGCGCAACGACCTTATTGCCATTGTCATTTACAACGCTCCATTTTACGTTTGTGGATTTACCTGTTGAGGCAGTTGAAAAACCAACAGGCATTTGCCCTTCCTTTTCGTTCTCGAAATTGATGAGGGTGTCGTTTGCTCCGGTGTATTCATACGGAATAACTTTCCGTGTGATTTTGTCTTCTTTGTTGACGCTGCTGCAAGCTGCGATGCTGAGCAATGCGGCAATAGTTATCACGGGTGTTTTCATTTTATTCGTTTTTAAATTTGTTCTCCATTAAATTTTCCCTGAATGATGATTTGAAAGTGTAGCCAAATGTCAGCATGACCGCTCGTGTATCTATTTTAAAAGTCCTGGTGAATTCAAAATTCGTGTCGGAAGTATTGAAGCCGCTTTGCTGTGTATTGAAAATATCCGTTACGGTCAGTCCTAATCTTCCCTGGCCTTTTATAATTTTTTGCTGGAAACCCATATCCACAAAATAAACCGCCACGCGTTCACCCTGCGGAATGGCAACAGGCGATGTGTAACTTCCGATTATTTGAAGCCTGGCGTTTTTCCAAAGCGTGAAATTGTTGATGAGTTTGGCGTAATACATGAACTGACTGCGTTGCAGGTCTAATATTGAATCGCTGTTTTCAATGCGCAGGTCATAACCTGAAGCGCTGAGGTTGAAACTCCAAAACTTAAATGGATTGACGGTAACAATAGCTTCTATTCCATAAGTGGTTGCATTGCCGAAATTCATGGGCTGAGTAAATGCAACTCCGTTGCTGTCTAAGGTGGTATAGGGTAAAATTGCATCGCTTGTGCTTCTGTAAAACGCAGAGGCGGTAAAACTTCCCTTTTTGTAAGCATGATTGTATGATAACTCAACCGAATGCGCCAACTCAGGATTGAGTTGGGGATTTCCCGCTCTTTGGTTCAGTGAATCCGTAATATCCGTAAACGGTATCAGTTGACCGAAAGTCGGACGGTTGATGCGCCTGCTGTAGCTCAGCTTTGCCATATTATTTTTCCG
>CAYOYI010000441.1:0-3600 GCA_964408105.1 uncultured Chitinophagaceae bacterium
GCAACCACATTTTCCAACTGAATCTCCAGCGGCAATACGATCAAATCCTTTCCGTCAATATTATCCTGTATCACAAAACTCACGTTGGCGATCTTGCCTCCGCCCGTTGCATTGGTGTGATCAATGCGCGAAAGGCCGGCATCAATTTTTGAGGCGAGATATAAATCTTTTGAAAGAGAAATGCGATTGCCCTGCGGAGCCATCCATGAGTTGGTGAAATCAATACGGAAGCTGCCGCTGTCAACTATCATCTGGTTGTAGCTGACGGAAAATGCGATGCCGTAAATATTCGTTATGGGAACTGTGGAAGTTCCGAGATGAATCGAGCCAGTTACTGTATCGCCTGTATTAAATGTATCGCGCGGAAATTCAACAAACAATCCGGGATCGGCCATTCGCAGAGGCGGACCGCCTTTGGAGTGTGTCAGGCCGTAGTTTGAAAGAATCACCGTAATATCATTGGAGTCAACATTACCTCCACCGTTACAGTCGGCATGTTTGTAGTTCACGCCATTTGCAAAATCATTGGCCCAATCAGGACAGGCCTGGCTATTCCATGCTGTTGAGCCGTTGAGCCTGAAAATTCCAGAAGAGCCGTAAGCAATTCCGACAGAAAGAATATCCTGGTTGTTCGCCACTCCATCATAATTGGCATCACCCGGCCATACGCAGGAAGAATCCCAGACAGAAACAATAGCGGTATCAATCTCCGTGCAGCCAAGTTGATCAGTAACGGTCACGTAGTAGGCTCCGGCCTGAAGGTTAAATACCGTTCGGGTGGTGCCACCGTGTGCCCACAAATAACTAAGTGGAGGAATGCCGCCAGATGTGTTTATGGTTATGTTTCCGGCAGTATCATCATCACACTGCAACGGAGTGATTGTCGGTGTAAGCAGAACTAACCCTGACAATGAATCTGCAGGATTGAAAGTAAGAGTATCGAGCGGTATAGGTGAACAATTAGCAAGGCTGTCATTAAAATCAACCTCAAGCTGATAAAGCTGTCCCGGAAGGAAGCTGCCAGAGTATTCAAGTGTTGCAGATTTCATCCTGCTACTGGTAAGACAATCGCGGCTCGATGCACCTGTGATCGTAATTGCTGAAGGCCCGGTGATGTTGAAATCGTTTCCGCTTGTATCTAAGAATGAGCAGGGAAGCAGGGAAGCGAATTCAACCCGGAGCAATGAGTCGGGAGCACACTCCAGCACGCCTGCTCTTGTGACTTCAATTAAATCGGGATATTGAAAAGTAGCAGTGCCGGGAGTAAAATCGAGGATGAAGCCGAAAGTGTCAGCACCAAAATGATCCACCAACAAGGCAAATCTCTCTCCTGCAGAAACTGTTAACGGAGCACAAAATGCGTCTCCTAAAGAAGTGTTTATTGATGTTTCGGAATATCCGGCTCGCAATCCTGTTTCTGAAAACGTGAAAGCGAAGTTGCATCTCACTTCCAACCCTCCGTTATAAATATCAGCGCACGATGCACCTGTAATATTATAAAGCGCAAAATCATAATCAACCGTGTCCTGCGGTGTTGCTAATGCGGAAATGGTAAATTCAAGCGTTCCGCTGTCAGCAATTTCAAAAACATACCAGACGGAATTGTTCTCCTCATTCATAAGACATGAGGTGCCATCAGCAATATCATCAATGCTTCCGATTCCGACATATGACACCGACTGAATTATAACCGGGTCACAAACTGGAATCGCATTGATGCAATCTTGCTCGGGGCCACTTGATGGTAGCGTGGTATCAGCTATTGTGATAAGCCTCGTTGTCGAGCAACCATTTGCATCAGAAACCGTGAGTGAGTAATTGCCTGCGCACAATCCCTGGCAAATAAAATCATTGCAGACGGTAATCGTGCCTAACTGCAATTGATATGAATAGGGAGGTGCGCCACCGGAGGCAAGCGTGAAGATATATCCGCCACAATTGCCGGAGGTTGCAGGCGAGGTGATGAGGGTAAGTTGAATCCCACCGAAATTTCCAGTCGTGAGATCAGTAATCACAATGCTGTCGCAACCGGATGTTGAAGTCAGAGAATCATAATAAATTCCCGAAACAAACTGCCACTGGCCTCCGGCAAAGAAAGAATCGCCCGTGCAGATCGAAGCTGATAGATTGGTGATGAATGTGTCAACAATATCTAATTCCAGAACAAGTATAGAGTCGCATCCGTTGTGCGCGGGAAGCGTGTCGTAATAAGTTCCGGGAGTTACCTGCCACACTCCGCCAAAGTAGAGTGAATCGCTGCTGCAAATTGAATGTGAAAAGTTAGTGATGGAAGCGGGATGAACTGTAAGTTGCGTGGTGATTATCGAATCACATCCGCTGGTTGCGGTAAAAGTGTCAACATAAATCCCTGGGAGATTCACCGTATTACCGTGAGGAAGGACATAAACGTCTCCGGCACATATTTGAACTGATTGCTGGACTTGAATTGTTGGCTTGGTAATATAAAAAGTCCAATTATTAAATATAGTAGGGATAAAAGAATAACAGTTCTGCGCATCTGTAACGGAAAATCCGTAAGTACCCGCACATAAGTTAGGGAATATGTTAAACAGAGTATCCGTTATAGTAGTTGATCCATCATTCCAATGAATAGTATTGGGGGGGAACTTGCTGAATACACTAAAAATTGCCCGACCATCACAGTCTGCGCAAGTTGCTGGAGTTACACCAACGCCAGTAACCCTGGCTCCACCATAGCCGCCTGCATGGACGGATTGAATTATAGTATCGCTTATGCCGTTGCTGCCAGTGACTATCAACGTGACGTCAAACAATTTACCAAAACCTGTATTGGAATAAACATGCGAAGGATTTGGATTGGTTGAAGTAGTGCTGTCGCCAAAATCCCAGAGCCAGCCTGCAATATCTCCCAATGATTCATCAGAGAAAATAACTGATTTGGTGGTACAATCGGTGGTGTCATAAGAAAAACTGAAGGCTGCTTCAACGCAAGCAGTATCAACTTCCACGTAAACCGTAAACGTGTCAACACAAAAAGTATCCTGAATTGCAACCGTGAAGGCGGTAGATGATTCCGGAGCAGCAAGCGGATTTGGTATTTGAGCATTGTCGAGAGCTTGAGAAGGAGTCCATTGATATGTTAAACCTCCGAAGGCTTCAAGCTGAACTACTTCACCAAAACATATCTGAATGGAATCTTCAATGACGCCATTGAAGCCGGAGAGGGAATCGCAGGTCTGAAAGGGGGCAAGTTTCACGAGCCAATAATCACTATATCCTAAAGTATCTTCAGTCTTATCTCCCGAAACAGGCGAATAAGAATAGCCCCCGATAATAAATCCCCCCTCACTGGTTTCTTCGACAATTCCCCATTCTTCCAGGCTTGATCCTCCAATAGTATTTTGCCAGAGAATATTCCCGGCAACGTCAAGAGCTACAATCCAAAAATCGTAACTGCCAATTGTGTTTTCGTTTTTATCACCGGAAACATTTGATTGCGATACTCCCCCTAAAATATAACCGCCATTTGCTACCTGCTGAATTGACTGCAAGCGATCAAAGTTGCTGCCGCCAATAGTGTTTTGCCATTGAATATTTCCTAAACCATCAAGTTTAACC
>CAYOYI010000442.1:0-3593 GCA_964408105.1 uncultured Chitinophagaceae bacterium
TAATTGTAAATGGATTACCTCCTGATTTGCATTATCCTGCAACTAAAGTCTATCCCAATCCGACAACCGGGGTGATCTTTTTTGAAAATGAGTTCCCATTAATCTCGACTGTTACGGTGAAAAACATTCTGGGAAAACCAATGGCGATTTTACATTCAGAAAAGCAAACAGGGCAAATCAGCCTGCATTCTTTCCCATCCGGAATTTATTTCCTTGAATTGAAAACAGGAAGTGAAATATCAATCGTCAAAGTATTAAAGAATTAAAGCTCAGATAGTAAGTAGTCCTTTGTAATTTTAGTGCATCATGCCCAAAACCCTCAAAAAATCCCTCCTAAAAAAAGCAAAGGTCAATCCAGCGATACTATCTCAACTTGCGATTAATGGTAAGCAATCAAACGGACAAAGGTTGAAAGTGCAGAAAACCTATAAGATCTACATTGACGGGAAATTTCCCAGAACCGAATCAGGAAGATATTACAAGCTGAAAAACAAAAAGGGAAATGTAATTGCCAACATCAGCCGCTCGTCAAGAAAAGATTTCCGTGATGCGGTGGTGGCGGCAAGAAATGCTTTTGAAAAATGGTCATCCCTTACCGCTTTTAACCGCGGGCAGATCATCTACCGCATTGCAGAAATGCTCGAAGGGCGAAGCGCTCAGTTTGTTTCTGAGTTAATCCAGCAAGGCAGAAGCATTGATGAAGCCACGCACGAAGTTTCGCTGGCGATTGACAGGCTGGTGTATTATGCAGGCTGGGCAGATAAATATCAGCAGGTGTTCAGCAGTGTGAACCCAACAAATGCTTCTTACTTCAATTTTTCAATGTGCGAGCCTACCGGAGTGGTGAGTATCCTGTCTCCTGAAGAAAATTCTCTGATCGGGCTGATCTCCTCTGTCATTCCTGTCATAACCGGAGGTAACACTTGCGTGGTGCTTGCATCAGAATCGCTTCCGCTTTGTGCAGTGACGCTTGCGGAGGTTCTGCATTCATCTGATGTGCCGGGTGGAGTGGTAAATATTCTCACCGGTTTCAGAAAAGAATTGATTGGACATTTTTCATCTCACATGGACGTGAACGCAACGATCTATTGCGGTGACGACAAAAAGGAGATAAAAACCATTCAGGAAAACGCCACGCTCAATGTGAAGCGCGCCATCATCCGCAAGGAGCCCGACTGGATGGATGAATCAAAACAAGGTCCTTACTACATCCTCGACACGCAGGAGATCAAGACCACGTGGCACCCGGTCGGGATTTGATTTGTATTTGTCCCCCGCCAGCGGGGGATATGTACCTACAAAGTGATATGCACTCACTTTTTACTTCACTTTACCTAAAATCAGTTTTGATTTTTTGGGCTTTACCTTAGAAAATGAATAAGCCGACAGTAATTTCTCTTCCGCTTCTTCCAACCGACTGACATCATTGGTATAAAGCGAAGCAATCTTCTCTCCTCTTTTTATTTTTTCGCCAGCTTTTTTGTGAAGCACAATTCCGGCTGACAAGTCAATCGGATCATCTTTTTTCATTCGCCCTGCCCCAAGCAGCATGGCAGCATGACCAACGGGTTCCGCGCTAATGGATTTTATATAGCCCTCCTGCGGTGACGTAACTATCTCAATTAAACCGGCCTGAGGAAGCGATGCAGGGTTACTGACCTCGTTCGCATTACCTCCCTGTGCTTGAACCATCTGTTTTAATTTGTTCAATGCCCGACCGGAGGAAATCAGTCTTAAAACTTCCTTTCTGGCGGCAACCTGACTCTTACTTATTCCGGCTGCGATCAGGGCTTCCATAGATAAATAAACACACAGGTCGTGAAGGTCTTTCGGGCCTTTTCCTTTCAAAGTTTGAATCGCCTCGGCAACCTCAAGCGAATTCCCAATCGTATTTCCCAGCGGTTCTTCCATCGAGGTTATTACCGCCAGTGTTTTTTTCCCCATGCCATTCCCAATCTCAACAAGCATTTTCGCCAGCGCAAAAGCATCCTTTCTACTCTTCATGAATGCGCCATCACCGCATTTCACGTCAAGCAAAATGACATCCGCACCAGATGCCAGCTTCTTACTCATTACGCTGGCAGCAATAAGTGATTTGTTTTCGACTGTTGCCGTCACATCCCGCAGTGCGTAAAGCTTCTTGTCTGCGGGAACAAGATTCGAAGTTTGCGCTGCAACGGCAATTCCAATAGATTTCACCTGGCGGATGATCTCTTCCATCGGCATTTCCACCCGAAATCCTGAAATCGCCTCCAGCTTGTCAATCGTCCCTCCGGTGTGACCAAGTCCCCGTCCTGAAAGTTTTGCGATTGGTATTCCTGCCGCAGCAAGAATTGGCGTCACCACCAAGGTTGTTTTATCTCCTACTCCACCGGTGCTGTGCTTATCAAGCTTGATGCCCTTGATCGAAGAAAGATCAAGCGTTTCCCCGGAATCAATCATCACTTTGGTGAGCGCAAGAGTTTCCTTTTTATCAAGCCCCTGAAAGTAAATCGCCATAAGAAGAGCGGAAGCCTGATAGTCGGGGATGCTGCCGTTGGTGTAGTTTCTGACGAAATAATTTATTTCCTCATCGGAAAGGGATTTTCCTTCGCGTTTTTTGAGGATGATATCAACCATCTGACTAATGGAAGTTTTGCCGTTTTTTTTCTATTCCGAACGCATTCTTTGTTTCATCACCTCATACAAAATTATACCTGCTGCAACAGACACGTTGAATGAACCGATTTTACCGGTCATCGGTATGCTGAATTGATCGTCTGTTTTTTCCTTTAGGGCATAGTTGATGCCCTCGCCCTCGGCACCTAGAATTATAGCTGAGGGTACACTAAAATCTACTTCGTAAAGCTTCTTGTCGGCCTTTTCATCGGCAGCGATAAGCTGTATTCCGTTCAGTTTAAGATAATCCGCTGACTCTTCAAGACTATTTGTTTTGCAAACGTGAATGAGATTGAGTGCACCCGCGGAAGATTTTATAGCATCTGCGCTGATAAGCGCTCCGCCTCTTTGCGGGACGATGATCGCATCAACACCTGCAAGCTCAGCTGAACGGGCGATTGCGCCAAAGTTGCGAACGTCAGTGATTCTGTCAAGCATCAGAAAAAGAGGAGTACGGCCTTCATCATAGGCTTTCAGCATCACATCCTCGACAGAGTAATACTGAACGAGAGACAGGAAGCCAATCACCCCCTGATGATTCTTGCCAGTGACGACATTTAATTTTTGAACCGGAACAGGTTGAATGTAGATATTACTTTCACGAGCGAGCTTGCGAATAGCGCTGATCTCTTCGGAACGCGCATCTTGCTGCAAAAGAATTTTTTCAAACGGCTGTCCGGCTTTCAGCGCCTCCAGCACCGGGTGTCTTCCGTAAATGAGATGACGCGGATTCAAACCGGGCTATTATAAATCCTTGATGGCGGCAAACTTATTGTTCAGTTCCTCCTCCATCTCTGTGTCCTTATACATCTTCGCAACACGGATCAGCTCCTGAGACACAGCCATAGCCTGCTGAGTGCTGCGCTTAGCCCCTGGATCAAGGTCGAGAACATCGGAGTAATACTTCAACTCCTGGTCATAGGTTTTGGCAAGCT
>CAYOYI010000443.1:0-3588 GCA_964408105.1 uncultured Chitinophagaceae bacterium
TGAGATTATCGGTGAGATGAATATCTACGAACCGAGATGCAGTAATTGTTTTGAGAAAGGGATGGGTGGGTGAAAGGACGCAGGAAGAGTAAATTTTTTAGTTAAGTTTATGGAAGATTCATCTACTTATGAAAATTGAAATTCCGAATGACGCAATTAAAAGAAGCAATCTCAGTGAACAAGAATTGAGATTAGAGCTGGCGTTATTCCTCTTTCAGAAAAACATCTTCACTTTGGAGAGCGCAAGCAAATTTGCGGGAATAGATTCATACCGCTTTCAAAAGCTGCTGGGTGCGAATAAAATCCCAATTCATTACTCGCTCGATGATTTCAAAGACGACCTGAGAACGTTGAACGAACCGTGATTGTCGTCAGCGATACCTCACCCATACGAGCGCTGATTGCAATTGGCAAAGCCGACCTTCTGAATAAGCTCTTCACTGAAATATTCATTCCGGAAGCTGTTAAAAACGAACTGACCAGGATTGAATTCCTTAAAACTGAAATTACAGAATTTCTGCATCAAAATTGGGTACATGTAAGGCAAGTGTCGCATGATGTTCAATACCATGCACTCAGAAAATCATTAGATGAGGGAGAAAGTGAAGCCATTGTATTAGCACTTATCCTGAATGCCAACTTGTTATTGATTGATGAAAGCCTTGGCAGACAGGCGGCAAAAGAAAAATCCCTAAGGCCGATTGGTCTTGTTGGCGTGTTATTAAAAGCAAAAAGGGAAAAACACCTTGCGCTTGTCAAACCTGAATTGGACGAGTTGATTAACAGACACGGCTTCTGGATTGATGCCGAACTCTATCAGGCTATACTGAAAGAAACGGGTGAGGGTTGAGACATCATGACTCTACCGTAATCATTGAGATAAGTGCCTCCCCCGACCGTGTGATGATCGGTGAGATGAATATCTACGAACCGAGATGCAGGAATTGCTTTGAGAAAGGGATGGGTGGGTGAGCTAACGTTTCCGCGTGCAGGAAAGGGCGGGGCGAACGGGCGGTTCACTTTCCCTTCCGATGGACTTCACGCGGTCCGCCTCAGGCGGATTCAATTTACGATTTTCACCCCGCTTTTCTTTGAAAGCCTGTTGTGTGCAGTTTTATTCCTTCATTACTTTGATACCTGTCCTACCACTGCCGTTCTCAATAGTCAGAATGTAACTTCCTGAAATTATTTCTGACAGGTTTAACGGCTCTTTATGAACTCCTGTGCTTCTGCTTTCCTGTGAAACAAACTGCTTCACCAACTTCCCACTAACGTCATACAAGCTGATTGTAAGTACTTCTGTTTGCTGTAAAGCATATTCAAGCACTTCGTTATCATGAACCGGGTTTGGGTAAATCAATACATTATCAACGGGAGAAAATTCGAGAATACCTACATTTAAACCTGATAAGTAACGAGCAATAGCAAAATCATCATTTGAGCCACTTGAGAATCCAGCGGCAACGATTTTTCCATCAGGTTGTATTGCCACTGAATACGCTTGGTCATCTCCAGCAGCCATTTCAGTAATTATCTTTCCATTGATTCCAAAACTACTATCCAGCGTACCGGCACTGTTATATCGAACTACAGCAAAATTAGGATAGGTTATATCTGTGGCGGAATAACCAACTGCAACGATTTTTCCGTCAGGTTGTAAAGCAGCAGCGTATGCTGCCTCATATCCTTTTCCAAAATCAGTAGTTACCTTACCACCAGTGCCAAAACTGTTGTCTAAAGTACCATCTGAATTGTAACGTACCAAAGCGATGTTTGAAAATGTGGTGTCATTAGATGAAATTCCCGCAACTACAATCTTTTCATCTGGCTGAATTAAAACAGAATACGCTTCATCTTGTCCGCTATCAATGTCCGTGATTACCTTTCCATTAGTTCCAAAACTGTTATCTAAGGAACCATCTGAGTTAAGTCTGACTAAAATAAAAGCATAGGCAGGAAAATTATCAAACCAATAGCCTGCGACTAAAATTTTCCCATCAGATTGAATCGCTATTGAATATGCTCCTTCTTGCTCGAATTGCGCAGTTGTGATTGTTCTGCCATTTGTCCCGAAGCTATTATCCAAAGTGCCATCTGTGTTGTATCTGACTACCGCTATTTGCCAGCCAGAACCGTTTTGCCAAAATTCTCCTGCTGCAAGTATTTTCAAATCAGTTTGGATTGCCAGACATTTTATAGATTGAGAACCCGTCCCAGTAAGGTCATTGTCCAATGTTGTTATTCCATTGGTACCAAAGTTTGCATCTAAGACCCCATTAGCGCTGAAGCGTGCGACCGCATAATCTACTACACTTCCTTTTGCATAGCCAGCAACAACTATTTTTCCATCAGGTTGGACTATTGCCGAATAAGCAACATTATCAAACGTAAAAAAGTCACTGCTTAATTTGCCACCCGAACCGAAAGTATTATCCAAAGAACCATTTGAATTATAACGTGTAATGGCAAAATCGTCATTCGTACCATTGTCAGAAAATCCCACAACCACAATTTTTCCATCCGGCTGAATAAATACAGAACGCGCTTGTTCATCACCGGGACCAATAGATGTGATTACCTTACCACCAGTCCCGAAGGTAACATCTAAGTCCCCCGGTTGCTGGGCAAATAATTCTTTCGCAATTGTTAGCGAAACAATGGATAAAAATATGGTTATAGTTTTCATTGGTTGGAATCTCATGGTTTTAAAAATTGCACACAACGTTTCCGCGTGCAAAGAAAGGCGGGGCGAGCGGGCGGTTCACTTTCCCTGCCGATGAGCTACACGCGGGTTGCTGAACTTCAATTTACGATTTTCACCCCCGCTTTTATTAACGCCTGTTGGCGGCATGTGCTATTCTTAACCTATTTGGTCAACTGATTTTTACATAAAGGAAGTTTTTGAAATTCGGGTCATCAGAAAACCCAAAGTTTACAAATACTTCACCATCAGAATTTGTCGTTAAACACCTTCTTGTTTCACTTGTCCCATTACCTTTATGCACTGTCCATCCTCGGCTTTTTTGTGAATACCTTCCATTTGCACTTGTGTCGCAAAATCTACCATCTGAAACAATAGTTAGCCGGGGATTTACAAGGTTTACAAAGTCGTTGTTGTAACCAGATTCTCTACCATGATGTGGAGCAAGCAAAATGTCGGCATCTTTAACTGCCGTTTTAAATGACTGCCGTTGCATGAGTTCATCAAAAGAACAGTTCTCATTGTCTCCCGGAATCACAACTTTAATGTCAGCATATTCAACCACTGCAATTATGCTATGATTATTGAAGTTATCGTGTGGGCAAGTATATGGTGTAAATGTTAGAATCTTCATTGCACCAAAATTCTCGGGGTTATCCGGGTCGTCAGTTCCTCCTTCAACATTTGTATTGTAACGGTTATTGATTTCACAATATTTGTTGAACTTATCCCTGTCTTGCTCTCTAACGCCTTCCATCACCTCGGCATTAGTAATATGTCTTGGACGGCAAAAAACTTTTGGACTTAAGAGGTCAAAATTTAAGATGTCGTCAATATGGTCAAGATGAGGATGGGAAACAATGACATAGTCTAACTGCTGAACACCC
>CAYOYI010000444.1:0-3582 GCA_964408105.1 uncultured Chitinophagaceae bacterium
TAACAGTAAATTCTCCGCCAACTGCTTCAATCTCTTCTCCTGCTCCGATTTGCAACGGAGGAAGTGCAACACTTACAGCTTCCGGAGGAACTTCCTACTCGTGGAGCACCGGTGCTTCAACAGCAAGCATTACGGTTTCACCGGCTTCTACAACATCTTATTCGGTTACAGTGACGGATGCAAACGGATGCACCGCCTCGGCTTCAAGAACAGTCACGATCAACCCAGTTCCCAGCGCGTCCATTTCGCCATCCAACGTTAACATCTGCGCGGGCGCGAGTGCAACACTGACCGCAAGCGGTGGAACTTCCTATTCATGGAACACCGGTGCATCAACTGCTTCAATAACCGTGTCTCCTTCATCAACCACCACTTACACCGTGACAGTTACGGATGCGAATGGATGTACCGCTTCAGCATCGAGAACGGTAAATGTGAATCCCTTGCCAACGGCTGCAATTTCTCCGGCCACAATAAATATTTGCTCAGGAGTGAGCGCAACATTAACTGCAAGTGGCGGAACGTCCTACTCATGGAGCACAGGCGCTTCAACAACATCCATTACGGTTTCACCTTCTTCAACTACAACTTATTCAGTCACCGTCACGGATGCAAATGGATGCACCGCTTCAACTTCAAGAACTGTGATTGTTAATCCCTTACCAACGGCCGCAATTTCTCCGGCTACAGTCAACATCTGCAACGGAGTAAGTGCAAACTTGACCGCCAGCGGTGGAACTTCATATTCATGGAGCACAGGCGCGTCAACAGTATCAATTACGGTTTCGCCTTCATCTACAACATCATATTCAGTCACCGTTACCGATGCTAACGGATGTACTGCTTCAGCTTCAAGAACTGTGAATGTTAATCCCTTACCAACTGCCGCAATTTCTCCAGCAACAGTCAACATCTGCAATGGTGCAAGCGCAACCTTGACCGCCAGCGGTGGAACTTCCTATTCATGGAACACTGGCGCATCAACTTCTTCCATCACGGTGTCACCTTCTTCAACTACAACTTATTCAGTCACTGTGACAGATGCAAACGGGTGCACTGCCTCTGCTTCCAGAACAGTTACGGTGAATTCACTTCCCACTGCTTCAATTTCATCTGCGGGTCCGATTTGCAATGGCGCAAGTGTGATGCTGACAGCAAGCGGGGGAAATTCTTATTCATGGAACACGGGTGTTTCAACCGCAAGCATTACCATTTCACCTGTTTCAACCACTGCCTATTCTGTCACGGTAACTGATGCGAACGCTTGCACCGCTTCAGCTTCACAAACAGTAATTGTCAATTCACTTCCCACTGCTTCGATCTCATCTCCGGCTCCAATCTGCAATGGAGGGAGTGTGGTGCTCACCGCAAGTGGGGGTACTTCCTATTCATGGAATACGGGGGCTTCGTCTTCTTCCATCACAGTATCGCCTTCATCAACAACTTCCTATTCGGTCACCGTGACGGACGCAAATGGTTGCACGGCCTCTGCTTCAAGAACGGTAACGGTTAATGCTTTACCAACCGCGAATATTTCACCAGCTACAGCAAACATTTGCGCAGGTGGAAGTGTAACACTGACCGCAAGCGGGGGAACTTCTTACTCATGGAACACAGGCGCATCATCTTCTTCTATCACTGTGTCACCTTTGTCAACTTCTTCTTATTCCGTCACCGTCACTGATGCTAATGGATGTACCGCTTCCGCATCACGAACGGTAACTGTCAATGCCCTGCCGACTGCTTCAATTTCGTCTGCGACTCCGATTTGCAATGGAGCAAGTGTCACGCTGACTGCCAGCGGAGGAAATTCTTATTCGTGGAGCACCGGTGTTTTAACGAATGATATAACCGTCTCGCCCTCCACAACCACAACATATACTGTAACTGTAACCGATGCAAACGGATGCACAGCTACGGCTTCCAGAACAGTAACAGTCAATCCAAACCCATCGGCTGTTATTTCTCCGGCAACGGTCAACATTTGCATTGGCGCAAGCGCTACACTTACGGCAAGTAGCGGAACTTCATATTCGTGGAGTACGGGATCAAATGCTTCTTCAATTTCAGTTTCACCTACATCAACCACCACATACAGTGTAACTGTGACGGATGGAAACGGTTGCACAGCTTCGGCTTCCAGAACTGTCAATGTGAACCTGCTTCCAGTTCCATCTATCACTCCTGCGGCTCCGAATATTTGCACCGGTGAAAGCGTGACGCTAACTGCAAGCGGTGGCACTTCTTACTCATGGAGCACAGGCGCTTCGACCACTTCCATCACTGTTTCGCCCATTTCTACCACATCGTATTCAGTGACTGCATCTAATTCCTCGGGATGCACAGCCTCCGCATCAAGAATGGTGAATGTGAATCCGAATAAATTTTTCACCAATAACGTCACCATTTGTTCGGGAGCAAGCTACTATGCAGGCGGTGCGTTCCAAACAACGGCAGGAACTTATTACGATACGCTTTCAACCACCCAAGGATGCGACAGTATTGTCACCTCCAACCTTTCGGTTGACAATATGTTTGTCACAAATATTTTCCCGGAAATCTGTAACGGTGAAAGTTATTTTGCCGGAGGTGCGAATCAAACCGCAACGGGCACTTATTACGATACGCTTACTTCCTCAGGCGGATGCGACAGCGCAGTAGTGACTCATCTTACTGTTAATCCTGATCCGGTTGGCGCAATCATCCCCAACAATCCTTCGGTTTGTCTTGGTGGAAGCGTTACATTGACTGCAAGCGGGGGAACTTCCTATTCGTGGAACACCGGGGCGACTACTGCAAGTATCACCGTTAGTCCATCTTCAGCAACAACATACGCTGTAACAATTACCGATGCCAACGGATGCACAACAACTGAATCGGAAACGGTGACCATAAATCCTAATCCTGTTGCAACGATCTCTCCGGCAACCGTCAATGTTTGTATTGGTGCGAGCGCAACTTTGACTGCGAGTGGCGGAACCTCTTACTCATGGAACACAGGTGCGAATTCCTCATCAATAATTGTTTCACCTGCTTCAACCACAACATATTTGGTAACGGCCACCGATGCGAATGGATGTACCGCAACAGCCTCAAGGACGATGAATGTCAATCCGCTCCCAACAGCTTCAATCTCTCCTGCAACTGCAAACATTTGCAGCGGTGAAAATGTCACACTCACGGCAAGCGGGGGAAATTCTTATTCGTGGAGCACCGGAGCTTCAACTTCAAGCATTGTAGTTTCACCCACCTCAACTACAACTTACACTGTGACCGTCACGGATGGAAATGGTTGCTCGGCATCAGCTTCAAGAACAGTGAACGTAAATCCGATTCCAAGTCCATCAATTACCCCCGCTGGCGTATCAATTTGCAACGGACAAGGCACAACGCTAACCGCAAGCGGGGGGAACTCATTTGTGTGGAGCACCGGAGAAACCACTTCGAGCATAGCGGTTTCTCCATCGTCAACAACAACTTACAGTGTCACTGCAACCGGAGGAGGAGGCTGCACTGCAGCAACTTCAGCAACGATCACTGTCAACAGTAGCCCAACCCCAGTGATTTCTCCGGCTAATATTT
>CAYOYI010000445.1:0-3535 GCA_964408105.1 uncultured Chitinophagaceae bacterium
AGAGATCTGTCTCCTGCTTCAACCGCATTTTTCAGCATGAGGCGTGAACAGGCACTCTATCTTTTAAAGGTTGATAACAAAGGCGATAAAATCTGGTCGCGAAGGTTAGACGTCCCTGCCGCATCTTCCATCGGAACTTCCATGGTGGTGGCAAAGGACGGATCTTATGTTGTTACGGGAAATATCGGCAGAAGGGGATCATCGGGAAGTGCAGGGGAAAGCCGTGCGGAAAACAACAATGCTCAAGCTATGCTCAATACATTGCTGGCAAAGGTAAAATCTGACGGAACAACGCAATGGGTAAAAGAGTATCAGGCAAGCATTGCCACAATGGGACTTTCTGTGATTGAGAAAAAGGAAGGAGGTTTTCTGATAGCCGGGAACTGCTTCACCGATAATGCTAATGACGCGGATAATTTCATGATGAGCCTGGATGACAATGGCGGTGTGTTGTGGGCTAAAACCTATGGCGGTCCCGATAATGAATCTGCCGGCAATGTGCTGCAAACTCCTGACGGGGGATTTATTTTCTATGGCGACACGAGAAGCTTTGGAGCCGACTTCACCGATGTCATTGTATTTAAGACGGATAGCAAAGGATCTGTGCAATGGGCAAAAACCTATGGTACGCAGGATATTGAATTTGCCTCTAAGGCGATTCTTGCCGGTAATCATATTATCGCAACCGGTGAAATCAGCATGGGTAAGGAAAGTTTTGATGCGATGTTGCTCAAAACCGATATTAACGGCAGTTCCGGCTGTCTTGGGGTAAATGTCACGCTTAGTGTGAAGAATTTTTCAATGACCGCAAAAAAAGTGGAAAACGCAGCGGCCAATGAAGTTGATCAGGGTAAAGTATCCCCGGATTTCAAAAGAATGGATGCCGGCAGCATAAGGCAATACAGCCGTACGCTGCGGGTTAAAAATGTTTGTAATTAAAAACACTTTGGAGTAATTACATTATGTCCATGCAAGCTGATAAATACAAATTACTGTTTCTCGTGCTGATTGGCGTGTTGTCGGCAGCAAATCTCTATGGAAACGGTTGCACCGGCTCATCTTTCACGCTTACCTATGCGCCATTCTGCGGATGTTATCAGTTGTGCGGAGGTTACGGAAACGCGTTGTTCGTAAGTGATTGTGATGAAGTGACAAGGCTCACGATAAACTGGGGGGATGGCTCACCGCCAATTTCATTCAGCCCCAACAGCACACTGCCCTGCCATCCTTATGCGCCCGGAACATGGACCGCTTCTCTCATTATCGAGGGAAAGTGTCATCGTGATGATAATGGTTCAATACCAGGCGTTTTTGGAGTTTATACCAGGACAGCCCGGTGCACCAAAACACAAACGGTTACAGTAGGTACTCCTCCAACTTTTGAAGCGATTTTTAAAGCAGACACCGCCTGTCTTGGGAATGCAACAAGTTTTACTAATCTCTCACTGATGCCGGGCACCATCAACCAGAGCTTTTATTATGATTTTGGCGATGGACAGACTTCGTCCGGTAATCCTAATCCGACCCATGTTTATGACAGTTGCGGAGCTTACGATGTCATGCTAATTATCAGCGCACAAACCTTATGCTGCCCTCAAAACGGATATGATACAATTATAAAGCGTGTATTCGTCAACTGTCCTCCGGAAGAATATTCAAATCAGCTTGGAGATACCGAGCCTTACATTTACGAAAGCTTCAGCGGTTTCTCCATGAATGCGGTGTGCCTGGGTGATGCCACCAATATTAATCTTACTCCACACGATTCGATCGTAGATTTTAACTACACATTTGCGGGAGGCACAACAAGCACGCTGGAAGACCCTACGTTTACTTTTACGAACTGTCCGCCTTATATTAACAGTGTTGACCTTGAACTAACCAACACGAGGGGATGTGTAGGCATACTGGACACAGTGGCCACCGTTTATTGTGTAGCTATAAATACGGTGAATATCACTCATGCATTGTGCCCGGGAGAATGTACGGGCGTAGTATCTGTCAGTCCTTCCGGAGGGACAGCCCCATATTCATTGACATGGACACCGGGCGGATACACCACTACAACTGTCTCAAACCTGTGTGCCGGCTCTTATACTATTACCGCAGTTGATGCCAATGGCTGCACAGGCTCCAGCACGGTTACGGTTAATGAGCCACCGGCCTGGAATGGAACGATGACTATCGAGCAGATCACCTGCAACGGCTGGAATACGGGTTCCGCTATTTTATCGCTGACGGGAGGAACTCCGCAATCAATCGTCTATCCGTATTATACGGACTTTTTATGGTCTAACGGCTACACATCGAACAACAACACTAATTTGTTTCCGGGTACTTATACCGTAACGGTAACCGATGCCAACGGATGTCAATATATTGATGTTGCCGTAATAACGGAACCACCGGAAATCACCGGTACTTTTAACGTGGTAGGGGCCAATTGCGGATCATGTAATGGCAGCGCTACCGTTACTGCGGCCGGGGGATTAGGCGGTGGATTTACTTACCTGTGGAACACCACGCCACCACAAAACACGCCAACAGCAACAGGATTATGTGCAGGCACATGGGTGGTTCAGGTAACGGATCAGTTAGAACCATCATGCAGCAAATGGCTGTCAGTTAATGTCGGAAATATCGGTGGACCAACTGTTACGATAACGCCAACTCATGTGGTTTGCGCAGGAACATGCACGGGGGCGGCAACGGCAAACGTTACATGTAACAATCCACCATGCACATACCAATGGAAAGATTCACTTGGAAATCCAATCGGAACAAGCCAAAGTATCAGCGGCCTGTGTCCGGGTTTATACACTGTGCAGGTTACCAATAATCTCAACTGTCTGAGTTTTGCTTCCACTACCATCACGGTGCCTAATCCATTAGTGGTTAACCTGTCGTCAGTTGGAATAAGCTGTAATAGCCTTTGTGATGGTCAGGTTAGCGCCTCAGTTTCGGGCGGAACCCCGTCTTATACAACCCAGTGGTATGATATTAACGGAGCCCCATTGCTCAATACCTTAACGATGACCGGTCTTTGTCCCGGTGATTATGTTTTCGCAGTTTCCGATCAGCAGGGTTGCCAGAAACGTGATACAGTTACGGTGGCAAACTACAACCTTGTTGGTACGGCAGTCGTTACCAATGTAGGATGCAATGGCGATTGCACAGGCGTGATTTCGGTTACTCCAAATGGCGGAACTGTGCCGTATGATATTACCATACTGGATGCCAACAGTGTTGTGCTCAGCACCGGTACTAACCGGGTCGTTAGCGGTTTGTGCCCGGGAACATATACCGTTCGTATTACCGATGCAACAACTTGTGAAATAACATTACCCCCGGTGGTGATATCGGAGCCTGCTCCCCTTACT
Organism: uncultured Chitinophagaceae bacterium; assembly: GCA_964408105.1. Lineage (GTDB taxonomy): Bacteria > Bacteroidota > Bacteroidia > Chitinophagales > CAIOSU01 > BPHB01. Next base: position 3,381 of record CAYOYI010000445.1, read on the forward strand.
GCCATAACATCATCTGCGCTCCCGTCTTGCCACGGAGTATGTGACGGCAGCGTTTCGGTAACCGCAAGCGGTGGAACAACCCCATATACTTATGATTGGAGAGACCTTGGAGGAGTTCCGCTTCCCGGAGGAAATGCGGTAAACGTAAATAACCT
>CAYOYI010000446.1:0-3535 GCA_964408105.1 uncultured Chitinophagaceae bacterium
GCCGCTTCAAATTTAAACTTGAAGCGGCTTTTTGACCTTTAATCCTGAAGAAAGATTACTCGAGCATGGTTTGTTTGGAAACAACCATTTTACCGTCTTGCTCAAGGGCGAATAAATATACCCCCGGAGTAAGGTTACCACGGTCAATGCTCACCCTGTTTACACCGGCAAATCCCTCAACGCTCTGGTGAACCACTCTCTGCCCGATGGAATTGTAAATAGCCACATCCAGATTGGCAGGATTGATCAAAGAGAATTTAATTTCAGCCTGCGTCTTCACCGGGTTCGGAGAAACCACAAAAGAACTGACATTCTCAATTTCATTGATTCCAGTTCCGGCACAGTTGGTGGTTACAGCCGCATTTGTATCACATGCAGCCGAAGGAGCTTTAACATTGATGTAGAACTCAAATGGACATGGGCCAGGTTGACCGGCAAGAGAATACAATTGACATGCTTCAGCCGGCCCAAGGGTCGGCAGGCTTCCTAAAGATATACTCGCATTGACAGCCAGCTTATATCTTCCCGGTGCGCAAGTTGTAGTACCAAATACCCTTACACACGCTGCTTCACCACCCGTCAAAGTTCTGGATGTGGTGCTTCCGTTATCGAATTGATAGGTTAAGCCTGTCGGTAAGCCGGTGATACCGGTCACCGTGAGTGAATTAACCACTACCGGATTACCGCCAAAAGTTACTGTATCAAAATTTTCAACAAATAGCGTATCAGTGTACGCGCTGCCGTCATTATTTGCGCACTCAAGCTCTTGCCAGTTCGGAGTGATCCCTGCATTTCCTGAAGGAGGATTGGGCACACAGTTTTGAGCATTGCTTTGAATTGTGAAGCCCGCTACAAACAAAGCAGCTAATAAAACCTTAATTGTCCTTTTCATAGATAAGTGTTTTTGTTTTTTATTAAGAATGTGAAGCAAATCTATAAAAAATACTTTGCCAATCAACGAATGCTGCTCACTTTTTCCAAAGCAATCAACCGCTGATTTGTTGATAAAACCCTGAGCAAATAAATGCCTCCTGGCAAGCCAGGTGCCTGCACAGTTAACGCATCCGAATTGCCGAAAGCGGATATACGCTTATTAAAAACTTCTCTTCCGGTATAATCTATCAATGATAGAATTAATTCATCTTCATTTAAACCTGCCGGGAACCTGATAGAAAAATTGTCTTCAAAGGGATTGGGGAAAACCACCATTACACGATCTTGTCCTAATGGCCCCCGTAATATCCCGGTAACTGTGATTTGTTTTTCCTCAGACATTACCGAGCAACCCAGCTTATTGAAATATTCAACCTTGTAATTTCCTGATTCTGTTAAGGTGATGGAACTTGAATTAGATCCTTGAATAACCTGACCATCTTTGTACCACTGAATAAGAGTGACCCCTGAATGATTTACGGTATATAAGAGCCGGGATGAAGGATTAAAATAAAACTGCGGAACATAAGGCCTGGGTATTACAGTTACCTGCCGGGTATTCGTTTGAGCGCTGCATCCGTCATTACTCGTGACATCAACCCAAAACAATCCTGTTGCTTCCACTTCCTGAAACGTATCTGTTACCAGCGGAGTAGCTACCGAATCCTGAAACCATGTATATTGAAAGATTCCCGTACCTGTCAGGTAAAGCGTAGTTGTATCTCCTCCGCAGATACTGTCTGCCGGAAACGATTCCAGCATAACCTCAGGCTTTGTCCCAATCCGAATAGGTAAAGTATCGGTGAAAACACTGCCAACGGTATCGTCAATCATTACATCACCATTGGTTACGGTGCCGGCAGAATCATCCCAAAGGAAAGTGCCTGCGGCAACATTGATTACTGCCGAACCAAGAAAATCATCGGGTGAACCCAGCGGAGGGCCATTATCCTTATCGTATATTTCTATGGTGAACTGAGATGTGCCTACCGGAAGGTGAACCGAAAGGTTTTGCCAGGTTGCCGGAAGCCCCGCATTTGTTTTTTCAGAGCTGGTATATCCAATCTCAGGTATTTTGAAGATAAGATCAGGGGCATTGAGAAAAGCAGTAAGCTCCTCAATGTCTCCCGTCCAATTGCCATTTACCTGCACGATCCTAACCCTTCTTAATACATATTCACGAATAGTGGTTACCAGCGATACCTTATATTCTCCCGGAGCTGTAAAATCCTGGGCGGGTGGCGATTTCAATGCACTGCTGTTTCCATTCCCGAAATTCCATTGATAAATTACGGGATTGGTGGGATTGGTCAGATTCGCATCAAAAGTCAGCGACAGCGGGTCACAGCTTGAAGTTATAAAAGGCGTAACTGTAAAAGTCGAAACTCCGCCAGAAGTATCGGGAAGTATAATTACAACCGCATTGCTATAGGTCTGTTGCTGGTTTTTTACCTGGCCGACTACAGGAGCGGTTACATCAGCTAAAAGATAAACAGTCAGCGGAAAAGTATCAGCCTGGATGGGTGTGCCGCACATCCTTACGCATCCGATAGTATCTCCGGTTTGAGGGTAATATTGGTTGCCGTTTCCTGAGTGATTGCTTTCCCAGTTTAACCCAAGGGGAAGCCCGGCAACTGCAGTCACCTGAATTCGGTCCAACTGAACGTATCCTCCTCCGGGCAGCAAAGTAGTGTAAACCTGTTTGGGCATATAAAAGGAAATATTCTCATCGAGCGGATGGTTTGCCATTCCGATAAGGATAGTATCGCAAAGGCCTCCATCCGGATTTGTGGCAGCGCAATTCACAGGAGCACACCCCGGACATTGTGCCCGTGCATTAATTGAAACACAAACAGCAAAAACAATTGATAATAGGTATTTCGTCATTTTTAATAAGGGGTGTGTTCCGTAAATTTAGATCAAATATACTTACCTAACCCCCTCATTTATTTAGATTTGTCAATACTATGACAAAAGAATTTACCGCTGTTAATTTAGATTAGCGTTAACTGAAAAAATCTATATCTTTGCCCGGCTCGCTTGAAAAGCCAACTGTATTAGCATTAGGCATAAGACCAAATTCTAAGTCTTAAAAGCAAATTCAATGAAACATCTTACACGGATTTTAACAAGTGTCGCAATCATCATGTCGCTGGCAGGCACAAGCTATGCCCAGAAGGGAACGCTTAAAGGAAAGGTAACGGATGAAAAGAGCGGTGAAACGATACCCTTTCTTAACGTTTATACGGCTGATAAATCTGTCGGGGCCTCCACGGATTTTGATGGAAACTATACCATGGAACTTGACCCCGGTACTTATGAAATCGTGTTTTCTTCGGTGGAATACGGAAAAACCACTAAAACCGTGACGATCAAGGCGGGAGAAACAACTACTCTTGATGCCCCGCTCACCAAGGCGGATGTAAAGATGGAGACCATAATCGTGAAAACTGAAAAATATGCCAAGCCTATTGAAGAAGTAGTTTCGTCAATGGAGGTAATCAAACCTCATGTGATTGAGAACAAAGCAGCTACAGATGTTAAGGATGCACTCGAACAAGCTCCCGGTCTAACCATAGTTGATAATGAACCGCAACTCCGT
>CAYOYI010000447.1:0-3534 GCA_964408105.1 uncultured Chitinophagaceae bacterium
GGTGAATGTCAGCGGTGATGCGGTTTGTTCTGTTTTTGTTGCGGATGCGGATAAGCAAATCGAAGACGTCACACTTTAGCCAGAATGGATCACCAGTCAATCATAGACCAGCTTTCTTTTAGCGGCAGAACTTTCGAAGCGCTGTTAAGAGCCAATTCAAAAGAGGAAATTGAATGGCGACCTGCCGAGAATAAATGGTGTCTGCTCGAAATTGCCTGTCATCTTTACGATGAAGAACGGGAGGACTTTCGTGCCCGGTTAAAACATGTATTGGAAATACCCAGTGAAAAATTGCCATCAATTGATCCTGTTGGCTGGGTGGCGTCAAGAAATTATATGGAGCAGAATTTTGAAGAAGTAGTTAAGAAATTTTTGAACGAAAGAACGCAATCCGTTGAATGGCTGAATTCCCTGGAATCCCCAAATTGGAAAAATGCCTTTAATCATCACAAATTCGGACCGATGTCGGCTGAAATGTTCTTGGCCAATTGGCTCGCTCATGATTATTTGCACATTCGGCAGATCGTAAGAACCAGGTATCAATATCTGAAAGCAACGGCTTCTGAAGTTACGCTGGCCTATGCAGGGGATTGGTAGTTAGTTCCCTGATTTTTCTTTCGCCTTCAAAAACGCGTCCCAACCCTGTGCTGTTATATCGTGCAGGTTTCCACTTTTGGTTAGCAGCTTCACGCCCTGATCTTTTTTTACAATATCCCCGATAACGGTAATGTCCCATTCGTTGTCGAGTTTTTTGCGGTCTTCCTTATTAATGGTGAATAACAATTCGTAATCTTCTCCCCCGCTCAGCGCGCAGGCAGTCGGGTCGAGATGGAATTTGAAAGCCTGTTCGATTGCCTCCTGGCTGATGGGAATATCGGTTTCATATAGCCTGCACCCAACATCCGATTGTGTGCAGATATGCAGCAAGTCAGATGACAGGCCATCGGAAATATCAATCATGGCTGTGGGGAGAATTTTTTTCTCGGTAAAAAGCTCCACGATGTCTCTTCTTGCTTCCGGTTTCAGTTGCCTGCCTACAATGTAGCGCTGATTCTCAAGATCAGGCTGCAATTGAGGGTTGTCGAGATAAACATGTTTTTCACGTTCGAGCAACTGTAAGCCGAGGTAAGCGCTGCCAAGGTCACCGGTCACACAAAGAAAGTCACCTTCCCTGGCGGTATTGCGATAGGTGACTTTTTCTTTTTCCACTTCACCGATGGCAGTGACGCTGATGAACAATCCTTTTACGGAAGAACTGGTATCGCCACCCACCAGGTCAACACCATACTGTTCGCACGCATAACGTATGCCTTCGTATAGTTCTTCAAGAGCTTCAACTGAAAAGCGATTGGAAATCGCAATGGAAACAGTGACTTGCTTGGGTGTTCCGTTCATAGCATAGATATCCGATAGATTCACTACTACCGATTTATATCCTAAATGCTTAAGAGGACAATACATCAGATCAAAATGAATGCCTTCAGCAAGAAGATCGGTCGTTACCAGGGTGTATTTATTTCCCGTGTCAATGACAGCAGCATCATCACCCACCGCTTTTATCGTGGAGGGGTTGATGTTTTTAAATCTGCCGGTCAAGACTTTTATCAAGCCAAATTCGCCAAGTGAGTTGATCTCTGTTCGTTGTTGCTTTTGCATTTCCATTCCATAAAGATAAGAAGCCCAATATTTCTATTTTAGAACCCTCAAACAGTGGTGACTCGAAGAACCCTATTTATCCTGAGTCTTTTTACCATTATTGGTTTTAGCGCCATAGGCCTGACCGCCATTCATTTTTTTCAGGACAAAACACCGAAAGAGTTTTTTTCCGAAGGGATCGTCTGGACAAAGCAGCTCTGGCTTGGCTCAGTGTTTGGAATTATTGCATCAATGAATGCTTTGCTGTTGGTAAGAACTTCCTGGTTCAAGCCATCAAGAATCTTTTTCACCGGGCTTATCGCTTCCATTAACCCGACTTTAATACACGTTATTTTTTATTCTGCTTGTGCAGGAATAGGAGAGGAAATACTTTTCCGGGGCGCCATTCAACCGCATCTTGGCATCTGGTGGACGTCAGTGCTTTTTATTTTCCTGCATGGATATTTGAATCCGTTCAACTGGGCGATAACTATGTACGGCTTATTTATGGTCCTGATCAGTGCCGGTCTTGGTTTCCTGTTTGAACTTTACGGCATCTATGCAGCCATGATTGCACACTTTATTTTTGATGTTGCGATGTTCTCTTTCCTGAAATGGAATATTGGGAAGGAATGATGAGTTGATTTGCTTATGTGGCAATGTGCTGATTGGAATATTAAATAACAACTAACCACAAACAACAAACTGCAAACGGAGCAGTTTTATGGAAAACAAAAAGGAACCGCATCTTATTCGTGCCTTTGCGTCTTTGTGGCAAAAAACAAAAACTCAATGAAAAGATACCTGATTCCCGGCCTGCTGCTGATTACAGCATTAGCATTTGCCATCACCGTTCTTCAGCGTGATGAACCTCAGAAATTACCCAAGCTGAACTACACTGTCGGAAATCCTTATGACAAAGAATGGGCAAAGGTGGATTCACTGACCAAGCTTGGTTTGCCAAAATCTGCCTTGGAGGTTATTGACCGCATTTACAAGAATGCTTTGAAGGAAAAGAACAATGCACAGATCGTCAAGGCGCTTCTGTACAAAATGGGTTCCGAATACACATACGAGGAAGAAGCGCAGGCAAAAAGTATAAATGATATTGAAAAGGAACTCCGGCTGATTGATTTTCCGGCAAAGCCTGTGGTGCAATCCATTCTCGCATCAATTTATTGGAGATACTATCAGGTGAATCGCTACAGGATACTGAACAGAACTCAAACTGTTGGTTTCGATCCCGATGATGTCCAAACTTGGGACGCTTCAAAGTTTGTCAGCAAGGCATCAGAATTATATTGGAAATCAATTCAGCCGGAGGATAGTCTTAAGGCAGTACCGCTGGAAATTTTTGATTCTGTGCTTGTTCAGTTTGAAGGTTCAAAGCTTTATCGCCCCACGTTGTATGATTTTCTAGCTCATCGTGCCCTGGAATTTTATCAAAGTTCAGAATCGGGATTACCCCAGCCTGCTTATAAGTTCAATCTTAATGATCCGGAGTTGTTTTCTCCGGTGGAGAAATTCATTAAGCTTATTACCTCAACCCGCGACACGCAATCATTTCATTACAACGCCATCCTGATTCTTCAGAAACTGATGTCATTTCATTATGAATGGAAGGATACTCTTCCCCTTGTTGATGTTGATGTGAACAGATTGAAATTCATCCACGCAAACTTCACCGGAGAAGGAAAGGACAGCTTATATCTGAATGCGCTGAAGCTGATTGAATCAAATTATGCTTCAGATACTGGTATTGCATCCAGAACTGGTTATGAGATAGCACAACACTACTTCAATAGAGGTTCCGAGTATAGTAAAGAGAAGCCGCAGTTCCGCTGGATGAAAAAAGTCTCCTACGAAAAATGTCAGGAAGTAATGAAAAAATATCCGAAC
>CAYOYI010000448.1:0-3521 GCA_964408105.1 uncultured Chitinophagaceae bacterium
ATACGCCACAGATGGATTTTGCAAATTGGAAGTTGGTGGTGTTCCTCCCGGAAAACTCCAATTCCATTGCTGGGGATTGTTGGTGCTGCCATCCGTGAAGTTTACGGTTACAGGAGCGCAGCCGCTGGTTACACTTTGATTGAATGCAGCAACAGGTAATGAAACCGGAGCCGCGCATGTTCCGCTCACGTTAATATTATCGAGATATAGATTGTTGCAGCGGTCATTGTAGGATTCAAATTTCAATTTCACGTTTGAATACCCATCGAAAGCACTCAGATCAACTGTAAAGCAACTTGCGCCAACTCCACCGGAAAAACACCAGTCGGCAGCCGCGCCCGGAGTGAAGCTTGCTGCAAGTGTTGTGTTCGTGGCAAATGATCCGGTGCCGTCTTCTGCCGCAGCAAAAACCCGGTTGGGGAAAGTAGCTCCGCCATTAGTCGAGACATAAATGACCAGTGAATCACGAATGTTTGTTGCCGACCTGCGGTAAGCATGTTGGAATGAAAGGCTTGTGTTGGCTACGTTTGATAAATTCAACGTTGGTGTGATCAACCCGTCACGTTGCCCGGTTGAAGTATAGTTATAGAGGTTTATACCGGCCGCCATCGTGCCGCTCTGCGAACCTCCGACCGTAAACAAAGCCCACGTGATGCCTGCATCAGGATTTGAAAGTGTCCATCCATTTCCTGCAAGCGTTCCGGTTTCAAAATTTTCTGAAAAAACGGTGATTGGTTGTCCTGTTGTGATGTTGATGAAGCTGTTTTTGGTGATGCTTTGCTGTCCGTTCGGACTGGTGATCGTGAGCGTGACATCATGCGTTCCTATTGTATTATAGGTCACGACAGGATTTTGCAAATTAGAAGTCAAAGGCATCCCTCCGGGGAAGCTCCATGAATATGCCGAAGGCTGACAGGTTGTTTGATCAGAAAAATTAACTATGAGACCAGGGCATCCTTGAGCTGTGCTGGCAGTGAAATTCGGAACATAATCATTTACGATGATGTAATTTGTTTTGATCACCGTATCAGCCAATGAGCCATTGCTCACTATTAGCGTCACCGTGTAATTTCCCGGTGTGTTATAGACCACGGCAGGATTTACTGCGGTTGATGTCGCAGGATTGCCGCCCGGAAAAACCCACTGGTGCGATGTTATATTTCCAACTGATTGATTAGTGAACTGCACCGATAAAACCGGGCATCCCTGCGTAAGGTTGGCGGTAAATAGCGCTTGTGGTCCGGATAATGAATCAATAATTCTGAAGAGATCAAGCGCGGCCTCAACGAGATGTCCGCTTGCTGACAGGTCGGATGTTTCCAGTTGAAAAGTCATATTGGCAGTAGGCGCTATCACTGATGCGATTCTGAAATTCCGGAAATTCCATTGGTTGGCGTTTGGTGAATTTACATTAAGCGTTTCAAGTGTTACGGTGGTCTGCCCGTTAGAGATTCTTATTACAAGCTGGTCATTCGGAGTGCCGGAACCGCCACCGTTATAAAACCACCTGTAAAAATTCACGTAGGGATCATTATAAGTTGAAAGGTTGAAAACAGGCGAGGTTAAAACCGTATTCCCATTATCAACGTCATCATTTCCTGCTGATCCGCCTGCATTCCCCGTGGTATAACACTCAGTCCCGTAATCATTTGAAACGTCAACCCCAGGATTACTCGGGGCTCCGTTAAAGTTTGTTCCGTTCGGCACTCCTCTTTCCCAAATGCCTGATGAAGCATTACCGCTCACTGTCCACGCAAAGTCAAAAATGAAATCATCATAGTATCCTTTGCTGACCGGGATAATCACCGGAGTCATGGAAGCTTCTACCACAATGTTTTGAATTTCATTCGTGATATAACTCCACTTGCCGCCATATATGTTATAAGTGCCTTCAAATGCACCGGCAATTGTGAAGTTCCCATTTGCATCAGCCTGCACTTCGTAGTCAAATGAGCCGTTCTTCATGCGCACTTTTGCCAGGGGCACGCCTTGTTGGGTCTGCGCATCTCTTACCTGGCCGGTCACGTCATACTGATCGAGAACCTGGCAAACGATTGAATTTAAAAGCTCAACCCTGCGCGGACTGTTTTGCATTACGGTTTGCATCCTGGATTTCTGACATAGCGTGAAAATATTCATGCAGGCATCGCTTGAATAGTCCATGTAGTTCTGCACCATATCCACAGTGCCACACGAAACATGCGTAGGATCGCAGCCGTTGTTTGATGCATCGGATTCAGGGGTGTCGCTGCAATAGTCATCGGTGCCGCACCCACCATCACCCCAGATGTGGCGCAGCCCAAGCCAGTGTCCCGCTTCATGCGTTGCCGTTCGTCCGCGGTTGTAAGGAGAGCTTACATTGCCAACTCTTCCAAAGGCATCATACCGGCAAACAATGCCGTCTGTTGTGGCATCCTGTGCGCCACCGGGCATTCCGGCAAGTCCGGAGCCTTCGGGAAACTGTGCATATCCCAGCAAACTTGTACTACCGCCAAAGTTTGCTGTCCAGATATTGAAATAGCGATTGGGGTCCCAGATCGTTGCAGGTTTGAGATTATTATCTATATCGGTGGTGCTGGGCCAGGTTGATTGACCCATGTTCACCCGGTGAATGCCGGGTTCCGCAAGTACGTTCCCATTAGGGTCCACGGCAGCAGGACAAAATTCTATTTCAATATCCGCAGCCACCGGAAGAAATGCTGCGGGTGTGTTCACCGCGTCTGCATTAAGCCTGCGGAAATCTTCATTCAGCACATCAAATTGCGACATCACCTGCGCCTGGCTGATATTTTCATTTGACCCAACTGCATCACCGTTGTGAATGACATGCACAATGGTTGGAATGGTGATAATCGAGCCGCGTGCACCAACGCCAGCGGGTGAAGGCTCATTCATTTTTTGCTGCAGCCAGTTCTCAAAATCAAGGAGGGTAGGAGCCCCGGTAACTTTGCTCCTGCGCACACTATCGGCATACATGGTGCCGCACTTTTCGCTCTGGGCATATAGCCCGGAATATGTGAAAAGGAACAGCAAGAAAGTGATCTTAAGATACCTGCACTTCACGGTTTCTGGAAATAGATCAACATTGGCCTGGAAGGGATAGCCAAGTTACAAAAAAGCGCAAAATCCTGACGGATTCAAATCTAATCAGGGGATCACCACAATTCTGCTTGCAGAAGAGCGTGTGTCGGTCTTTATTTGAAGAAAATAAATCCCTGATGAAAATCGCTGCAAATCAATTGCTGAATTGATTTCATCGGATTGGAATTCCTGTTCGAACAACAATTTCCCGACTTCATCATACAGGCTAATTAGAACTTCGCTGGATTCCGGAAGTTGAATCCTCACATTCAATATATCTGCCACCGGATTGGGATAAAGAGAAAATGACCATTCAGTGTTGTCGGCCGAAGAAATCCCGACAGTGCCTCCGGGAATATTATTAACCGTATATGAAGCGGTAGCAATGCATCCGTTAGCATCCGTAACTGTCACCTGGTAGTTGCCCGCATTCAGGCCGT
>CAYOYI010000449.1:0-3517 GCA_964408105.1 uncultured Chitinophagaceae bacterium
AGGTTTGTTTTTTGATAAAATTAGTCAGCATAGGGCTGCGGGAAATTTTTGTTTTTAACACCAGATGAAAAAAGTATTCCTCATCCGTCATGCAAAGTCAAGCTGGGATAATCCGGAGCTTGAGGACAAGGATCGCCCCCTGAAAAAGCGTGGTGAAAAAGATTCAGAGATCATGGGGGAGCTTCTGAAGAAATTCAAAATCAAACCGGATGTCATTTTATCGAGCCCGGCAAGGCGCGCATTATCAACAGCGAGGATCATTTCGGATTATGTTGATTACGATAAAAAGAAAATTATCGTTAATGATGATCTTTATTTTGAAGGGATAAAAGGCATGATGAATATCATTCATCAATTTGATAACAAGCTGCAAACTGCCCTTCTGTTCGGACATAACCCAGACATGACTGAGATGCTAAATCGCTTTTCAAAGAAAGCGATCGAGAATGTTCCGACCTGCGGAGTTGGCGGAGTTGAATTTGAAATTAAGGAATGGAAGGATGCTGACTGGAAAAATGGGAAGCTGGCCATTTACGAATATCCTTCGAAGTACCGGTAGCCTCACCCCGCCCCTCTCCAAAGGAGAAGGAGTCCCAATCATCACCCAAACACATGCCGCTTAACGGCACGTGAAATCAAACGTACTTTTTCACCATCGGTTGAATCTGCTCCGAGGAATTCAAAGCATCATAAAGCTCCGTATTGTACACCGGGAATACCAAAAGTATTCTTAACACCGATTTGTTCAAGCGCATAAACCGCAAGCTGAGCTCCGTTCTTCTTCATGACGTCAGGTTTTGACAATAAAATTAGAGGTGATAAAAGGGATAACCTAAAGCAATCCTACTTTCCAGCAATGCTTTTTGCGGCCATCCGTGCTGTAAGCACACAGCCTCCCAGAAATGTTCCTTCAAGAGAACCGATTCCGTGCATTCCGCCTCCGCCAAAACCTGCAGCTTCGCCAACAGCATACAGGCCTTCAATAGTATCCTGCTTTCCGTTCACGGGTTTGGTAAGAACCCTCCCGTCAAGATCAGTTTGAATACCACCCATGGTTTTGCGTGACAAAATGAATTCTCTTATCGCGATAAGCGGCAATGCTTTTTTATCGTAAATCTTTTGAAACTTGCAGGTCCTCACCCGATCACCGCGATACTGGCGCGAATGTGCGATACGCCTAAGCTGCTCGTCATTATGGTATTTCTCGCCACGATCAATCGTTGCATCATACGATTGGATCGCTTCTCTCATCAGCTTAACATCAACATCGTTTGTACCCTGAAGCTTGTTCATTTTTTCAGCAAGTTCTTCTATTGAATTTGCGGTCACAAAATCAACGCAATTTTCAAGCATATCATCCACTACTTCTTTATTACCGGTGAGAACAGTCCACAAAAACTTCAGCCATTTTTTGTCACGGATGGAAGGATTGGATTCCGCACCGGAGACTGCAAACTCTTTGTATGCAATTTTGAGATTTAGCACCTGCCATGAATATTTTTTTTTCTGTTTGCAAATCTGTTCCACGAGAAATCTTGTGTCGTAGGCTGTAACCAACGGAACCGGACCAATGCGTTCTCCTTTGTAATTCAACCATAGTGCAGACTTGCATGGTACCAAGCTTAGTCCATGATTTTCTTTCCTTGGCCTTGGATGATGAACACCGGCAGCATACGGCCAGCTCCAATCAAGATGTGTTACGTGGGCGTTATATTTCTCAGCAATATCGTGCAAATCTCCCTGCGCGAATTTATGTGAGCCATTAAGAATCTCTTCGGGAGGAGTACCCCATGGCTTGTACCATTGTTTTTTCACCCGTTCGATATTTCCGCCCATGCCGCCTGCGGCAATCACCACGACATCAGCATTAACGCGAAACGGTTCATTGGTTTTTTCAATAACTCCGGTAAGGCCGGAAGCTTTTTTATTTGTAAACGCAATATCAGTGACTTTGTGTCCAAACAAGATGGAAAGATTTCCCCGCTTAGCATGGGATTCTAAATGAGCAATCATTGTTGTCGCCAGTCCATGCCCTGTTCCCCAAACCATGTGAAAACGAGGAACAGAATTTCCAGGCTTGAACAAGCCCCTCTCCACCCAATGAACAACGGGAAAGTAACTTACCCCTTTGCTTCTAAGCCAACGAAAGACCTCTGGAGTGCACTGATTCACATAATTCTCAGCATGTTTCTTGGGCCAATAATCATCTTCTTCAAATTCAGCAACAGAGAACCAATCCTTTAATGCAAGATCAATGCTGTCTTTAATGCCAAGCCTGCGTTGGTAAGGTGTGTCAACAAAAAACATTCCCCCGAACGATTCTTTCGCCAGGCCACCAAAGTTCTCTTTAACATCCCTTTCAACTATGATGACTTTCTTGCCGTAGTTCAGCAATTCATAGGCGGTGACGATTGCAGCAATCCCGCCACCGGCAATTGCTACATCAGCTTTGTGTGCTATATCAGACATGATTTTTCGAGAGTGGTAAAGATAAAAATAATTCCAGGCGGAGCCATTCTGAAAGTGGGCAAATCACACACACTAAATAGAAAAAGGCTGCTCACGGGGAGCAGCCTTTTTATTTTAAAATGAAAGATATTCTATCTCGACAAAATCACTTTTTTCATCACCGCAGATTCTCCGATAGTCAACCTAAGGAAATAAATTCCATTTGCATATCCGCTCATATCTACTGAAGAATTGAGCTTATCGGTTACTCCAAATTCCTGCAAAGTAAGGGTTGCTCCAATAAGATCAACCAATTCAACCTTCATTGCGTGACTTTCCTTTAATTCAACATCAACAAACAACAGACGGCTTACCGGATTGGGGTAAAGCATAACTGCTTTTTCCAAATAAGGATTGGTGATCCCGGTACCTACGCTAACTGTCGCAGATGCCAGCGCAAAACACCCTTTGCTGTCAGTAACGGTGACATTATAACTTCCTGCAGCCAGGCCTGTAGCCGTTGCGGTAGTTTGTACAGGAGAAGTATTCCATTCGTAAGTATAAGGACCTGTGCCACCTGTTGGATTTACAGTAGCCGTTCCATTCTGCGACCCTGCTGAAGAAGTCGGAGTCGTGCTGGTTGCAAGACTTAAGGCAGTAGGTTCTGTGATTGTTGCGCTCGCAGTAGCAGTGCAGGATTTCGAGTCACTTATAGTCACCGAATAGTTTCCGGCTACCTGGTTAGCCAGATCTTTTGTAGTTGCCCCAGAACTCCATGAATATGAGTAAGGAACAGTTCCTCCGCTCACGGTCAGCGTAACACCGCCATCACCACCATTCTTGCAACTCACATTAGTGGAAGCAGCAGAAGCATTGAGCGCAGCCGAGGGCTGGGTAACTGTTCCTGTTCCTGTGGCTGTGCAGCCCTTTGAATCGCTTACAGTTACCGAAACACTGCCCACACTTAATCCGGATATCATCGCAGTATTCTGTCCGCCACCCCACATGTAAGAATATGGGGTTGTTCCGCCAGCAGGATTTACAGTTGCGGTTCCGTTATTGCCGCCAA
>CAYOYI010000450.1:0-3517 GCA_964408105.1 uncultured Chitinophagaceae bacterium
GAATTTGAGTTAAATATCAAAGATCAGGAAGGTCTCCCAGTTGCCTTGCGGGTTCTTCTGGACATCAGCTTCGTGATAGGTTATGGCTTTAATGTCCTCATCAAACGAATCGGTTTTATTTCCGCGAACAGTCGCTACTAACGTATTCTCATTGAGTTCCAATACCTCAAGTTCGCAGAAAACAACAGTTTCAATATAACTCTGAGTCAGCACTTCAGAAAGAAAATCAACCAGAAGTCGGGTGATGTCAGCAGCTTGCACATTAAGGCTATACTCAATCTCAAACTCGGTAAAACCGTTGCAAAAATCTTTTTTTAAAACATGGCTCATTCCTTTTAGGCCTGCTTCAAAAAGCTCATCCAGAGCATCGGATTCTATCCTTAAGCGGAGGTCGGCAATGTGCTGGTGATACTCGATGGTTTTCATCGGGGAGGTGGCGTTATGTAAATTTATTTAAAAAAAGAAAGGGAGTGATAGCCTGCTCAGTTTTCGCTCCAGGCCTGAATTTCAAAAGCAATCCGCACGGCAATAGCTTCGGCAATTAACTCGTTGCCCTTTGCTACAACATGACAGTCATCAGTGAAAAGATCAGGCTGGTCTTTAAGCAATGAACTCATGGAGAACGCAAAACTTCTTGTATCCGCTCCCTTATCCATCAAGGCGTATAATTTTTTTAAAGTCTGCTTTTGGGGGTCAAGGGAATCACTGTGAACGGTATAATACTTTAACGGCTGTATGAAACTGTAGTAGGAGATATTTTTCGACCTGCAGAAATCACGTGTATCATCAATGATCTGCCAGTACGTTTTACTTACCGCCAGCATTTTATCATCATCGAAAGATTTCCAGTCGAATTCTTCTTCAAACTTTCTTCGATGAAAATATTGAACAGCACGGTTGATGTTGCGAAAGAACATCGGCAACCTCGACCAGGTTTTTCTTTCTTCACGATTGCTTTCGAATGATCTGAAATCAACCCAATTGTGCGGAGGCAATTCGAAACCAGATTCCCATCTTCTATTGAGATCAATGGTAACTATATCATTATAACCATCAAGCCCGATAATAACATCCGGTTCATAATGCTGAATGATAAGCTGGATCAAAAGAAATTCCTGCTCAACGACAAAGGCCGACATTCCGGCATTGATAACCTCTACCCTGTCCTTTTGAAATTCATTATTGAGCTTTTCTTCGAGAAAGTGTGCGATGGTTTCATGGGGTTGCTTTCCCCTTGCAACGCTGCCTCCGATCAAAACAATTCTAAACTTTCCCTCCTGCCTTTTTACCGGATAGTTTGTTTTAAAGCCGTGCTCATTCAGTCCATCCGACTTTTCAAAGAGATAATATAAGTAAGGGTAATCCCGCACGGCCATAGGCTCCAGCCCCTTATCCTTAAAGTGAAAAACCACACCCAGAACGATCTCGGCTAAAAGGACAGTGATTACAAGCAACAAAGCAACGAGCAGTGTGTATTTGAAGAGCTTTTTCATTTAGCCGGGCGAATTAAGCCACTCGAAAAATAACTAAATTTATCGCCCTTAAAAATCATTTATGCAAATCAGGAACGACTGGAAACGCGAGGAGATCAGGGATATTTACAACCTTCCTTTGCTCGACCTGGTTTACCGGGCGGCAACGGTACATCGGGAATATCACTCCACCGGGGAAGTACAGGTATGTACCCTGCTTTCCGTAAAAACCGGAGGTTGCCCTGAGGATTGTTCCTATTGTCCTCAAGCCGCACGTTATCATACTGAGGTAGAAGCACACAAACTCCTTGATAAGGATACAGTGGTAGAGAATGCCCGCAAGGCCAAAGATGCCGGCTCAACACGCTTTTGCATGGGTGCGGCATGGCGTGAAGTTCGTGACAATAAAGATTTTGACCGTGTCCTTGAAATGGTCAAGGAAGTAAATAACCTCGGGCTGGAAGTGTGCTGCACGATGGGAATGCTAACGGAAAACCAGGCGCAAAAACTTAAAGAAGCAGGGCTTTATGCCTATAACCACAACCTCGATACTTCCGAAGATTATTATTCAGAAATAATTACCACCAGAACTTATGATGACCGCCTCAAGACTTTGACCAATGTGAGAAAAGCCGGCATCAGCGTTTGCTGCGGTGGTATCATCGGAATGGGTGAATCACAGGAAGATAGAATCGGGATGCTTTATACTCTGGCAACTTTACCTGAGCATCCTGAAAGCGTTCCGGTGAATGCTCTTGTGCCGGTTGAAGGCACTCCCTTGGAAAATGCTCCGCGCGTTTCTATTTGGGAAATGATAAGGATGATCGCCACCGCGCGTATGACCATGCCCCAAGCTATGGTCAGGCTTTCGGCAGGAAGGAAGGAAATGTCAACCGTTGAGCAGGCATTGTGTTTTCTTGCCGGAGCCAATTCAATTTTTTCAGGGGAGAAGTTGCTGACCACCCCCAATCCGGATTTCAGTGACGATCAGAAGATGTTTGAGTTGCTGGGATTGACAGCAAAGACTCCTGAACCGGTACTTGCCGATTGAATTATTTCTGTTTAAAAATTCATTGTGGATACAGTTCATCCGGATACCAATGTTGATTCTTTAGAAATGACCGATGCCTCCACCGGGCTCATTTCTTTTATCGAAAAGCGAAAGGCGGATCAATCGCTCCGCACGCTAACGGACAAATCTCACCTCGTTGATTTTTGCTCAAACGATTATCTCGGCTTCTCAAGGTCAGCATTGCTGCGGGAAAAGATCAAACGTGAGCTGGAAAAGTCAGGAAACTATCCGCAGGGTGCGACCGGTTCGCGCCTTATCAGCGGCAATCATCCGTTGTTTGAGGAATTAGAAAAACGGCTTGCAGATTTCCACCGAGCACCTGCCGGGCTGATCTTCAACTCGGGCTATGATGCCAATCTCGGTTTCTTTTCCTCAGTTCCACAATATCATGACCTGGTGGTTTTTGATGAAATGGCACATGCCTCCATTTATGACGGGCTTAAGCTTACCCGCGCGGAAACGGTTTCATTCCGGCACAATGATCTTGAAGATTTAAAGGAAAAAATACACGGTGACTTTGAAAATGTGTTCGTGGTGGTTGAAAGTGTTTATTCCATGGATGGCAGCTTTGCCGATTTAAGGGAACTCGAACAAATATGCCGCACTTCCAACGCAAAGCTTGTAGTTGACGAAGCGCATGCCTCCGGATTATTCGGCCCGAAAGGCGAAGGCCGCGCGGTTGAAACCGGAACGGAAGAAGGATGTTTTGCCCGGCTGCATACGTTCAGTAAAGCCATTGGGTGCCAGGGAGCGATCGTTCTTGGGTCTGATACTTTGAAACAATTCCTGGTCAATTTCGCACGTCCGTTTGTGTTCTCAACTGCAATGCCTTTTCACTCCGTTGTGGCCGTAAAATGCGCTTATGACATTTTGACAAAACAAGTTAACAGGTCATTAAAAATCAGGCACTTAGCCCAACTACTTAAAGAATCAATAAAAGACTTCAAATCAGCAAAACTGCTCACAAGTGAAA
>CAYOYI010000451.1:0-813 GCA_964408105.1 uncultured Chitinophagaceae bacterium
ATGCGATACTTGACCAATCACGCAAGGAGAACTTTGCCGAAGTGTTTCCCGAGCTGAAGGAATTGATGGAATAGGGCCAAAGCAGAATCAAAAAGTGGGTTACCTTCAATAACTCTTTGCTGATCAAAACCAAAAAATAAAATTTAAATCTTTAGATTAATAGTCTGAAAACAAATGGTATCCGAAAGAGATAAAAAGTACCTTCTAAATCGCTCGGAAGTTTTTTGCATGGCTCCGTGGGTGCATCAGTATATTATGCCAAATGGCAAAGTGCATCCCTGCTGTCTTGCCGCTTCTGAAGATTATCTGGGCGACTTGCACCAGGGGGAAACGCTGGAGCAAATCTGGAACAGCACAACCACGAAGACGATCAGAACCAATATGCTGACGGGCAGGAAAAGCAAGCAATGCGAGCGATGCTATAAGTATGAGGCATTACATAAAAAGAGCGCAAGAGAATATTTTAATGAAGTGTATGCTCATCATATTAATTTACTTGATGAAACTTCAGATACCGGTGAGCTTGGCAAGTTTGACCTCAAATACATTGACGTCAGGTTCTCTAATGTTTGTAATTTACGTTGCAGAACCTGTTCTCATTTTTTCAGCAGCAAATGGTTTGAAGAGTCTAAACTGATCGCCCGAAGCAGCGGAGAGCACAGCATAATTTATCCGGTTCACAACATAGAGGACCTTTGGCAACAACTCTTGCCCATACTACCTGGATTGGAAAGGATTCACTTTGCCGGAGGTGAACCGCTGGTAATGGAGGAACATTATCGCATTCTCGATTTCTTTATAAGTCACGGACTG
>CAYOYI010000451.1:823-3515 GCA_964408105.1 uncultured Chitinophagaceae bacterium
TATCGTATAATACAAACTTTTCCGAGTTTAAGTACAGGCAGTATGATGTCATCGAGATGTGGAAACGCCTTAAATCCGTAAAGGTTTCCGCAAGTTTGGATGCCATGGGTGCGCGGGGGGAATATATAAGGAAGGGATTGGATTGGAAAAAGGTGGAAGCAAATCGCAGAAGGATGATTAACGAAGTTCCTCATGTACGGTTTCAGTTAGTTCCAACTGTCAGTATAATGAACGTGCTTCACCTTCCCGATTTTTTTATGGACTGGGTGGAGAAAGGATTGGTTATGAACGACCCGGAAGATATTTTTCAGCTTGAAATATATTTAGTGTTTGATCCCTATTTATATAACATTGTGAACCTGCCCGACAATCTCAAGCAGCTTGTAAATGACAAATACAACAATTTTATTGCAACTTATTTAAGGCGATTTGACAATACTACGCGAACATTCCTGGAGAATCAGTTCACAACCGTTTTGAATCACATGAATCAATCACCTGATCCGAATTTTGAAGGGTATTGGAAGGAATACAACTTTAAAAGCTACAACACGATACTTGACCAATCACGCAAAGAGAACTTTGCCGAAGTGTTTCCCGAGCTGAAGGAATTGATGGAATAAGATTGCGAGACCGTATTGGTAAAGGCCATTCAAAATCAAAACAACGATGCTGCTAAGGGAAAAGGATAAGAAAATCCTGCTGTCGCTTTTCAAGGCCGAGATTCATCAGCCCGTTTTAGTGATGGCCTATGGCAGCCGCGTGAATGGCGGAGCGCATGACTCCAGCGACCTGGACATCGTAGTGCGCAGCAAGGATAATAAGCCGCTCGATTGGAAACTGATAATGAGCCTCAATGAAAAGATTAAAGAAAGCAACATTCCTTTCCTTGTTGAGTTGCGTGACTGGAACCGCCTGCCTGAGTCATTTCATAAGCAGATCTTCAAAAAGCATGTGGTGATTTATGAGTCGTAGATAAATTTAGCCGCCTGCCGGAGTTGTCTCCGGCAGCAAAAGCTCGATGCAGGGTTTGTTGTCGGAGACAACTCCAACATCGGACATAAATGTAAGAGGAAAGAAGTAAGAGTTCGGAACGATTTATTGCAGGTTTTCACTTAACAATGAGGAGAATACTGGAGAGTTAAAGATTTCATTCGCTACAAACCGGTAACCTTTGGAATTAAAGTGCATATCCGCCTTCCAAAACAGTTTTTCAATTGTATCCATTGATTGTTGCAAGCGAGTAAGAGAATCAGGGTGAATTTATCTGGAAAGAGCCTGAAAGATTTCATTGGCCATGAAAGAATATCCTTTTGGTGTGTAATGTCCGTCCAATTTCCAATGATAGCTTTCAAGTTCAGCCTTCCCGTTTTTTTTCAGGTCAATAAAATTTTTGTAAAGGTTAAGATATGGGATCCCCATAGAATCGCAATATGAGATTGCCGGAGCGAATATATTGTTGCCGGTTTCAATTTCCGAAATCATGGGATGAAATACTGCAAGAAATTTTGTTTTTCGATCCTGGCAAAAGTTATTAAGCAACAGCAATCCTTTTGAGATTTCATTCATTGCAAATTGATCATCTGCAATTACTTCTTGCTGTGTTCTGAAGATATAATCTTTAGAAACAAAATGATAAACAATGATCCTAACCGTGTAATACTTTACATAAAAGGACAACCACCAGGGAGCTTTCTTTTTATAACTAACCATGTTGTGGTTAAACCGATCCATCCCGCCTCTGATCGAAATATCACCAATGTCGGATGCATTTATGCAAAGAATTACAAGGTCAGGCGTAAATTGAATCAGTTTGTCACGCAACAAGACGTAACTGAAATAAAGATCACTGCCCTGAACTCCTCCATTAATTGCTTCATATTGCAGGGAATCAGAGTGTTCATTAAGAAGGCCTTCCAGCAATTTCCACCAGGTGGAATCAAATGGCGCCCCAATGCCTTCCGTGAAAGAATCCCCTAAGGAGATAATACGATAGGTGTCATTTGGTTTTTCTATGCTATGTTCGGTATCTCTTATGCCAAGACTGTTGTAGCAAGTCTTGTAATTGAATTCAGGCATGTTGTGGTTAAAACATACATCTGCAGAGTTTACATGGTAAATCGTCTTTTCCGCAATTTTAAACGGATTGAGGTAATCATGGTCATTTATTTCATTGCGGGACTGCAAATAATTAAAGGGGTCAGTTCTGAGAATTACTTCCAGAGAGAAAATAATAATGACGAAGTAAACCGCAAGAATCGTTACATGCCGGATGATGGATTTCATTGAGGTTGTTCGGTTCGCTGAAAATGTAAATTTGCGAATTCCATCATAAACATCCCGGCTTCGTAGTCGTGAGTTAGAACCTTGCAGGATAAACAACCTTAAACTCTGATTTTACTATGCCAAGCGCAGATGGTATAGTGAGACAAGCCAAGTGATTTGTAGTAAACAACGATTTGAGATAAACGAAAAGCGCCCCTTGTGAGGCGCTTTTGCGCATTAAAAATTAAATCCAGTTTTAGTTAGTTACAATCATTGTCTTTGTGTCCACTGTATTGGCTCCAACAATCAGGCTGTAAAAGTAAATTCCCGGAGTCAGTTCTCCTGCCTTGATTTCCACTTGGCCATGATTCCTTTCATTAATGCTCAAGTTCCTTATCATAGTGCCTTTTAAATCGTAGATGAGCAT
>CAYOYI010000452.1:0-3502 GCA_964408105.1 uncultured Chitinophagaceae bacterium
ATGTATTATTTAACAGTAACTTCCGCTTCTGGCTGTCAGGTAGTTGATTCAATAGATATTTCTTTTAACAACGTTGCCCCGGTGGCTGATTTCGCCAAGATTGATACCTGCCTGGGCATTGCAACATCTTTTGATGATCTTACCTCGATTGTCGCTCCTAATGTTGTGGTGGGATGGATATGGAATTTTGGAGACGGAACGACCGACTCCACAAACAATCCGAATCCCAGCCACACTTATGCAAATGCAGGCAGCTACCAGGTGCGCCTGACCGCTATCGCTGATAATACTTGTTCAAATTCAAAAACAAGAACTGTCATCGTTGACCCGCTGCCCGTGCCGTTTTTTGATGATTCGATAGTGTGCGTGGATGTTTTTCATCAGTTCAATGGAGTGGCTTCAACTCCTCCCGGGGTTTCGGTAACAAATTGGAACTGGGACTTTGGAGATTTGTCTGTTCAATCAGGTCAAAATCCAACTCATCAATATGATTCTATCAAGACCTACAACGCGACCCTTACCATTACCGATTCAAAAGGATGTAAAAACTCATTTTCCCGAACCGTGCAATCCGTGGCTCCGGTGCCTCCCGCGCGAAAACCGGTTTTAAACTTCCCGGATGATGACATAACCATCTCCGATACGGTTGTTTTCTTTGACTGGCAGCCGGCAGCGGGCGCGAGTTATTACAATCTTCAGATAGCTATTTCCCCCACTTTCATAAATCCTGTGGTGTCTGTTGATGTGGTTGCTGACTCCGCTACGGTAAGCGGCCTGACGATGGGTACGCAATACTATTGGCGGGTGAAGGCTGTAAATCTTTGCGGTGAAGACAGCAGTTCTGCTATCCGAAGATTCAACATTTTTGAGCCGGATGTGCTTCCTGACTTATGTCTATGGCTAAGCAGTGACCGTGGGGTGCATGTTAATGGCGTAAGTGGTGGTATTGATACCGTGCGCGATAACAGCACTTCGTTGAATCATGCTTTGCAAACTGACCCGGCAGGACAACCCACCTATGTGCACAATGTGCAGGAATTAAATGGGGCTCCGGTATTGCGATTTGACGGAAACGGGCAATATCTGAAATTTAATGAGATCAACACAATCCGAACAGTCTTTTGGGTAGTGAAGGAGGATGAGGATGCCACACCTAAGTACAGGCATTTGCTGGGGCATAGCACCAAACAGCCCGATTTTCACAGGGGATGTTGCACTGGAGGTTTTCCTGGCCCTGATAAATTTATTTATGATGAGACATTTACCAATGTCAATGTAGCCCCTTTAGGCACTACTTGGGTAAATGGGAATTTGGTTCTACCGATTGATTCGAATGTACCCACCCAATATTCTGTAATAGCAACAAAGCCTAATCCAACAACTCTTCCAATAGCAAGTGACTGTTTCACTTGTGATCGTCCAGCAATCCTAAATGAAAACCGAAACTGGGATGGTGACCTGGCAGAATTAGTCATCTACTGCCAGCCGCTCACCGATGATGAAATCGGAACGGTTACCAAGTATCTCATGGATAAATATGCTCCTCCCGTAAATCTTGGTCCGGATATTACGCTGGGCTATGGCGTTTGCACGCCAACAACCTTAAAAGCCGGAGACAGGTTTACGCGCTATCAATGGTCAACCGGGGTAAATGATACTATAGATTCAGTGGTTGTGATTGGCGGAGGAACTGTTTCCGTAGTAGTCACGGACATTTTTGGGCGCACTTCTTTTGACCAGATCGTCATTTCAGGCGGATTGCAAACCATCTCTTTTGCCGACACCGTGCATCTGTGCATGGGGGATACCCTTCCCTGGAATACAAGACTGACCCATGACTACGATTTTCTATGGCAGGATGGAAGCACGGATAGTTTCTACCTGATCACCGAACCGGGCACTTACTATGTTCAGGTCACCGATACCAATACACCGCCTTGTTCGGTAATATCTGATTCGGTAGTGGTAGTGATTGATTCTTTCGAAGTCACAGCCACGCTTGGCCCCGATACGAACCTGTGTTCCGGCAACCGCATCTCACTTGTTGCCGGAGCGGATGAAGCCGTAAGTTATCAGTGGAATAACGGCAGCACACAGCCAACGCTGACCGTTCAAACCTCCGGAGATTATTCAGTTACCGTAACGAACATACACGGTTGCGAAATGTCTGATACGATTCATGTTGACACTTTTGGAGTAGCGCCAATAGCGGATTTTTCATTCAGCAAAGCCTGCTTCGGAGATTCCGTTGAGTTTATAGATCTGACCACGCCCGATAGTTCAATTTCAACGTGGCATTGGAATTTCGGAGATAACACAGCGGACACTGTGCAGCACCCGAGGCATCTTTATATGCAAGCAGGCACTTATCAGGTTAAGCTGTTAGTGCAGGATACGGTTGGTTGTTATCAGGACGTTACGCTTCCCGTAATTCTTTTCCCGTTGCCGGTTGCAAGTTTCACGCATGACCTTGTGAACTGCGCCAATGATGACCTGCAATTCACGGATCAGTCAACTGTACCATCAGGACAAACGATCACCAAATGGGATTGGACATTCGGTGATGGCAATTTTCATGTATCACCAAGCCCGGCTCATACATATTTATCAGAAGGTCTTTATCCAATAAGCCTAAAGGTGACCACCGACAGAGGCTGCGCAGCTACTGCTTACGATACGATTGAGGTTTTCCCGGAATTGGTAGTTGATATTGCGGCTGAGAACTTTTGCTATGATAATCCGAACCCTGTGAAATTTTATGATAATTCACCGAGGAAATTCTCCAACGTGAAATGGTTATGGAAGTTCGGGGACAACAGTACATCTCTTTTGCAGGACCCAAGTCATTACTATTTGCAAGCAGGAACCTATACGGTGACACTAACCGCCACGAACGCCATCGGCTGTCAGACCAGTGCAACCGAAACTATCACGTTGACCACTGCGCCACAGGTAAATTTCAGCACACCGGTATTGTGTCAGGGTAACTTCTTCCAACTACAGGACAATATTACTATCAATGGAAAAGACAGCATTGTTTCATGGCTGTGGGATTTCGGAGATGATGACTCGACCTCAACGAAACAAAAACCATTCTATCGCTATGACAGTGCCGGAACATACACCATCACATTGCATGTCACGACTAAAAACGGTTGTTTCGCTTCCGGTTCCAGCAGCATTCTAATACAGGAACCTCCACTTGCTGATTTTACTTTTACGCCTCCATACGGGCCTTCACCGTTACCGGTTTATTTTACCAATGAATCTTTTGGTGCCGTGAGTTATTCATGGAATTTCGGAGATCAGGAAACTTCCACGGATGTTGATCCGGTTCATGTTTATCAGCAGGATGGGTCTTACACCATTCAGTTGATTGCTACAAATAGCGGAGGTTGTAGCGATACGACCACCGATCATATTAATGTCTCCATAGCAACTTTAGATTTGGCTGTGACTAAAGTGATTTTAAACAAAGCATTTTCTATTAACGGGAGCTGCC
>CAYOYI010000453.1:0-3475 GCA_964408105.1 uncultured Chitinophagaceae bacterium
GGTTGCAGGGCCGATGTTTCCGGGAAAAAGTTTCTTGTGCTCGAAATTCACGTTGATGGGTGTCATGAATTCTTTGCCGTTGAAAAATGCTCCAACCGCTACCTCAACTCCGGTCACCCTGCGCTGCAACTGGAACACTTTCACTTTGTCTGACCAGGTTTTTTTGTAAGCTTCCAAAACCTGGATGACGTCTTTCCCGTCTTCTTCCTCTCCCACAAACAAAAGACGCTTGTAATTCTGCGCCTCACCGCTCGGCTTGATCACGTAGCGGTTTGGATTCGCCTGCACGAAATCAATTGCTTCATCAAAAGAGGTGAATTCCTGAAAGGGGATAATGTTCACTCCGTGTTTCTTTAACTCCTCCTGCCCGAAGGTCCGGTCATCCTCGAGTTTGTCGGTGTAGGGTGTTCCACCAATTGCGAGCTTGCCTTTGCTGCGAAGCTCTGCCGCCCATGTGCCCATGCCCAGCACGTCATCGAACACCACGATATCCGCCCAGTCAGCTTTCTTTTCCCAGTTGTCAATTTTCGGGACGAAACCGTCAGCAACGTCCTGGCTGTCTTTGTCGCGGATATAGTAGCGGGCATCATGGCCTTCCTTTACTACTTGCCATGCAATGTCACTGATCAGCGCATCATAAGAAACGAAGAGGAATTTTTTCTTGTCCATGAATTGCAAAGATTGTGAAAATGTTTGTTGTTCGTGGTTTGTTGTTTGTAGTTTTTTAATCGGTGTCGAACAAGTCGCTGATGATTCTGTCGGCAATCAATTTACCTGCGCGGGTCAACCTGATTTTTCCAGCTTCCAATTCTGCTAATTTTTCTTGGAGCAGAGGCGCAATGGAATCTTGAAAAGAAGCTGCTCTTCCAGCACCGAAGTTCTTCGCGATGAAATTCAAATCAGCTCCGCTTGCAGTTCGGAGCGATGTAAGTAAATACTCGTTGAAATGATCCTTTGAGGTCAAATGCTCGGCTTCAAAAACCGGTGAACCTTTTTCAAGGGATTGGATGTAAAGTGTGTTGTTGGAAATATTCCATTGACGTGATTCGCCATCGTAGGAATGTGCCGAAGGGCCGAGGCCAAGATATTTTTTGCCGTTCCAATAAGAGGAATTGTGTTTTGAATAATATCCCGGTCGTGAAAAGTTAGAGATTTCATAGTGATCGTAACCTGCGTTAATTGCAAAATCCATCAGCATTTCGAATTGCCGGGCGGCAACCGCCTCATCCACGTCTTTCAATTTTTTTTCGCGGATAAATTTTTCAAGTGCGGTTCGCGGCTCTACCGTTAAACAGTAGGCCGAAAAATGCGGGATGCTCAGTTTAGCGATCTGTTGAAGATTCTTTGCCCATTTGACATCGGTAAGAGTTGGGATTGCGTAAATCAGATCGAGCGTGATGTTTTCAAATCCGGCATCTTGAGCCTGTTTGATAGATACAGCAGCCTGCTTTGAATTGTGAACGCGGTTCAGGTATTGAAGGTCTTCATCAAAGAATGACTGAACTCCGATGCTGAGGCGGTTGAGGGGTGTTTGTTTTAGTTCTTTTAGTTTGTCGTCAGTTAAATCATCGGGATTGGCTTCGAGCGTTATCTCGGGAGTTTCTGCGATTTCAAATGCTTTTGAAAGAAGGGAGTGAATCTCATTGATCTCGTTTGCAGAAAGAATCGAAGGCGTACCTCCGCCAAAGTAGATCGTTTCAACCTTTTCATGTTGCAGATAGTCTTTTCTGATTTCAATTTCACGAAGCAACGTTTTGATGAAACTTGTATTCTTCTCGAGATTCACAGAGAAATGGAAATTGCAATAATTGCACGCCTGTTTGCAAAAAGGGATGTGTATGTAGATTCCCGCCACGCAAGGAAGTTAGGCAATTAAAGATTTCAGCGGATGGAACGCAACGGGATTTAGAGCAGCGTACAAAACAAGCAGCTAAGTCTGAAAAATTCGTCATTGCGATTACGATAGCATTGCTTTTGCTTGAGCATCGGGAGAAGCAATCCCCTGAGAGAGTTGGTGATTGAATTTCCGTGCCCGGGCACAGTTGCTATTTTGGATTCAATTAAAAAAACCGGAAAACTCCATAACTGACTACGTCAAACTTCGTATCGGCAAAAAGATAACTTCTGCCGGATGTTAATAAGCCGGACAAACGAAAGCCTTACCCGGCAGGCGTTTGAGCGATCCGACTACGGCAGATTACTTAGATTTCATTGTTAATATGTTAACAAATAAACAACGCGGCTATGCTTGACATTCGCGGGGGGGGGGTGCTTATATTGGCGGCAAGTTTTCTAAATTGTGATGAGGCAAAATCTTCGATAACCAAAAACAAATCACAATGAAAAAACTACTCTTACTTTTCGCCAGCGTTTGGATGCTTTGCACATGGAACATGAAAGCGCAGATTACACTTGACACCACTTTGTATGGTAGCATTGGTTATGATTTTAAACTTGTGAATTTAAGTAAGTCTGAAACCAAATGGTTTTTTTCAGATACTATTGATAATACATTCAGCCTTTATAACATGAACTTTACTCCTTTTTTGACAAACGTAGCGGTACCTGAGCCGTTTATTTCTTCAGGTGGGGTTATGCAGGTTTTATACATTACACGAACTTTATTTGATTGCGATAGTTCCAATATTGAATATGGCTACTATTCAGCCGCTAATATTGGAAGACCATTCTGGGTTGTGCGAACAGATGGTACGATTTTACTCAAAGTAGATAGCGCAAATGGTCCTTTTTTATATGGAGCAACTTTAGGAGGTAGCGATGTAATCAGACCTATAGTTAATACTTCTTCTGGGGCAAAGCTATTCTTACAGAAGTTTCCTTTGCTTAACCCGTTTTATGTGTATTCCCTCTGTGATTCTTTACCGACTGATGTTTTTGATTTTCATGCAGTCAACCAATCATTTGTCCAACTATTCCCTAATCCATCCACAGGTCGTTTGACATTTCAGGTTAATCTTCCTGATAACATGAATGAATATCGTCTTGTTATTGCAGACAATACCGGAAAGGTAGTACAGGATGAAGAAATAAGTTCATCCCACGGCAAATATTCACTGGATGTAAATAATTATAGCAGCGGAGCATATTATTATTCGCTTTATTCAAAAAATAAATCGCTTCAATCGGGAAAATTTGTACTTGTAATCGTGGCGGCAAGTTTGCTGCTTGTTACATCGGGTTACTCTCAAATTACGCAATTAACTAATACTGCGCAAACTGTACAATCTGTTACTCCAGAATATGTCGGCTGGGACGGTACTGGTAGTTTTCCTAAAGATCTTGATATACGAAGTGGCTTCGGTAGCAGCTACAATATGAATTTCTTTACCAACGGTAATCCCGGTACACAGCGCATGACCATACTTGGCGGCAACGGTAACATCGGCATAGGCATCGCCAGTCCCAATTTTCTTCTTCATCAAATTTGTCGAAGTTGCTGGTATCAATCTGACTG
>CAYOYI010000454.1:0-3464 GCA_964408105.1 uncultured Chitinophagaceae bacterium
CATTTACTTTGACCATAACATAGTCACCTGGTTTGAAATTCATTTTTGGGAAAACAATTACTTTATTCTGAGTGTTCCGCCCGAATAATTGTTCATCAGATTTTTTCGAAACACCTTCCACAAGGACCTTGAACATTTTGCCTACATCTTTCTTATTGCTTTCAGAAGAAAGACGATGCTGCAGGTCAATTACTTCATTTAACCTGCGTTTTTTTGTTTCCAGCGGAACATCATCTTCAAATTTTCGTTCAGCAAGCGTGCCGGGCCTCTCGGAATAAAAGAACATAAACGCCCAGTCATATCCCACCTGCTCCATTAAACTCAGCGTGTCTTTATGATCCTCTTCGGTTTCAGAACAAAAGCCGGTGATGATATCCGTGGTAATTCCGCAATCAGGAATGATAGTTCTTATGGCATTGATCCTTTCGAGGTACCATTCCCGGTCGTGGCCGCGATTCATTTTGTCAAGCATTGAAGAACTGCCCGATTGAACCGGCAAATGAATGCTGTTACAGATGTTTTCATATCGTGCGATGGTGTGCAGTACCTCATCTGTCATATCCCTTGGATTGGAAGTTGAGAACCTTACTCTCAGGTCGGGATGGATTTGCGCCACCAATTCAAGAAGCCTTGCAAAATTTACTGATTCGCCAAGTTGCTCACCCATCGACTGAGCCTTGGTAATATCCTTTTTTGAAGGGTAATTCTGACTCCACATATAAGAGTCTACATTCTGCCCGAGCAAGGTCACCTCGCGATAGCCCCGCTCGAAAAGCGATTTGGCTTCATTAATGATTGATTGCGGGTCACGGCTGCGCTCTCTGCCGCGTGTGAAGGGCACCACACAGAACGAACACATGTTGTCACATCCGCGCATGATGGTGATGAAAGCTGATACTCCGTTACTATTGAGTCTGACCGGATTTACATCTCCATAGGTTTCTTCGCGTGAAAGCAGAACGTTAACGGCCTTTTGTCCTGTTTCTGCTTCCTCAACCAGTTTAGGCAAGTCGCGGTAAGCGTCCGGGCCGATAACAATATCCACCAGTTTCTCCTGTTCAAGCAATTGTTCCTTCAGCCTTTCGGCCATGCAGCCTAATACACCAACCAGGGCATTTGGCTTCTGCTTTTTGATAGCATTAAAATCCTTCAATCTCTTTCTGACCCGCTGCTCGGCATTACCCCTGATGGCACAGGTATTTATTAAAATAAGGTCGGCATCGGCATGTTGCGTACTGGGCTGAAAGCCCTTTTCCATCAGGATAGAGGCTACGATCTCGCTGTCGCTGAAATTCATCTGGCAGCCGTAGCTTTCGATATAGAATTTCTTTCCTTTCGCGTCATTCACCGGCTCCTTTGCTGAAAAAGATTCTCCCTGGCGGCTTTCGTCAATGGTCTTGGTGAATGATTCAATGATATGTGCGCTTCCTTCCATAAAGTGAGTCTGCAAAGGTAGTGAATTTCAGGGGTGGAAGTGACAGAGTGGCAGTTAATTATTTGGCAGTTTATTCAATAAACATCTTCATGGGTACCGATATCTACCAGCAGAATAACCTCTTTATCCTTTTGTTTTTCAATGGAAAAAACAATCCGGCAATCATACCCACAGGAACAGGCATAAAGTCCGTACAGATTGCCGCTCAGTTTATGTGTTTTTAACTGGCTGGAGAAAGCATCTTCTTCCAATTGAGCTATCGACTTGCCGATTGCATCTTTTAAACGGACATTACCCTTTACGAATTTGCGATAGGATTTCTCAAAAGATTTGGTGAGAATAATTTGGCGTACCGGCATAAGTGCTAATAATTGCTTGCTTAATATGACAATACTAAAGCAAGAGCAGCAGATTATTCATCTTCGTGCGCACGAAAGTTAAAATTCGTGTACACGAATTTTAAAATCAGTTTCAAGGAGTGGAATTCAGCGAGCATCCAGATGCCGGATAACTTCCTTAGCAGATCGTGCTTTCAATTTGCCTCGTTTAAAATCGGATTTGGCTTTGCGGGCATTGGCGGCAATTTCCTTCCTGCGTTCTTCAATCTGCCGCTTCTTCAAAATGTCAAGCAGCATCTCGCGCGTGGAATAGTCGAGCTGCATGATGTCATCAAGAACTTTATCTAATGTGAACATACAAGACAATTTATACAAACATAATTCATTTGTCAAAATAGCTCAATGAATATGGGATTCCTGCTTTCGCAGGAATGGCGTCCGGATTCATTGCCGTTCCGTTCATGGAACAGGCGTGGAATCCTCCTTATCTTTTTTCTTTTTCGGCTTGCCGCGCATGTTATCAATGGCGCGGGCGGTGGTGTATTTGCTGAAGAGGTTGGCATTTACAGATTCATACACAGCCATGTAAATATCAAGGTCGGCAAGCATGGCGGTGGCCTGGCGAAAGAGGGCATTCAATTTCTTTCTTGCATCAGAGCGCTGCTTGCGCATTTGCTTGGGCAGCTCCACATCGCTGGCAAACTGCTGTGTTTTCAGCAGCAGGCCGTCCACATCGGCAGCCGCACAGTTGTAGGGCCCGAGCAGCGCTTTTACGGGGTCGGCAAGCAGGTGGAGGCGGGTGGCGCGCAGGTGAAGGTTGCCATCGGTGCCGCGCGAGAGGCTGCGCTCCGAATAATCGCCCGGCTTCAGCTCGCTGACGGCAGCGGTGTTCAGCCAGTAGGCAAACAAGGCCGCAGATACCTTGCGCACCGAGGCGATGAGCGCCTGGCGGCCAAGCCGCTTTTGCTCGGTATAGCCTTTTATCCTGGTGGTGGCGAGGCCTTCATGCGTGGTGATGGAGTCGAGCAGTATCTTAAAATCGTTGCCCAGCGTGATGATGGCGGGATTAACGGCAAGCGTGGCATTATGATGTTCAATGAATGTTTTTACCTTCAGGAACATGCTGAAGCGGTTCTCTAATTTATCATTCATGTGTAAATACTATTTGATGACAGTGATTTAATAGAATATTGACACATAAATTAAGTAATTTATCACATATCTATTAATCTAATGACGATTAGATTTTATTTGGTGACATATAGATTGTTCTAATTGACATACAGTAATTATATATTGACATAGTGTCAATTAACAAGTATTAGCTGTCAATTAACAATATTTTGCTGTCAATCATCTTTTATTAAATGACTTGTGTATAAAGATGATGTCACTTCTGACGAGTGCGCTGCCAGTGCGAGGTAATGAATGAGCGGGATGAGTACGCGCCAAGGAAATCAAACGGTTCCGTGCTGAATTCTTGCAGTGCGTGACTTCAGGAAAGCAATCACCTCCTCTTCTGTTTTCAGTGAATCATCAAGCCTGACCAGTTTCCGGGCGAGCGTCCTGTAGCTTTTCGTCATCAGCAGGAACCAGATGATGAAGAAGTCGAGCCCTTCAAAGACAATGGCTTTTTCACGGGCATAGGTGGCGCGGTTGGCTAAAAACTCACCGGGCATCTCGGTGTAATG
>CAYOYI010000455.1:0-3460 GCA_964408105.1 uncultured Chitinophagaceae bacterium
CAGGTTTCATTAAATGATAACCTGACGGTTTCTAACGTGCTAACGTTAACCGATGGTGTAATAACCACCGGGGCTTCTTATAGGGTCGTCATGTCTTCGACCTCTGCATCCGCAATTACTGGTCAATCATCCGCAAGTTTTATAAATGGAAATCTGAGAAGGAACATAACTTCTAATACAAGCACGTACGCTTTCCCGGTTGGGAATGGAACTGGTTCCTCTAATTATTTTCGCGCTGACGTTATCAATGGAAGCTTAACCGGTATCACCTACATAGATGCCAGATTCAAATCACTGGCTCAGCATGATGATGACAGCCTTGATGTTTCTGACACATGGACGGGCGGCTCGCTAACTTATAACACGGTGAATAGCGCGGGTGTTTGGGAACTTGAGCCTAACGCTTCACCGACAGGAGGTTCTTACAACATCAGGCTTTACACCGGTAGTATGTCCGGTTTAACAGATAATCTCTTTGGAGCTTTGAAGCGCCCGGTTAATAGTTGGACTACCGCCTGGACAACCGGTGGCGGATCGCTGAGCAATAATGGCGGTGACGGAAGATTGGTCTCTCATGGCTACGCGCTTAGAACAGGATTAACATCATTCTCAGAGTTTGGAGTTGGAGGCGGGAGTCAGAGCGGGAACGGATTGCCAATTGAACTTTTGAGCTTCACTGCCGTTCGTGATGGCGATGTTGTGAAAATAAAATGGATAACAGCTACCGAAATAAATAATGATTTTTTTACCGTTGAGCGTTCTCCGAATGCAGCCGGCTTTGAACTGCTGAACACTTTTAGTGGCGCAGGTAATAGTTCGATTACTAATGAATACTCTACTATTGACCACGATCCAATGCCGGGTACCTCGTATTACCGTTTGAAACAAACAGACTTTGACGGTACTTCAACTTATTCAAAAATCGTTTCGGTGCATTTTGATAACGAGGCCATGATCTCTGTTTATCCCAATCCAGTGACAGACAGAAAGTTGAATATCGAAATGAATGGTCCGGGATCTGAAACTGCGGAGCAAATAAATCTGGCCGACCTGAGCGGCAGAATTCTTTTCTCGAAAAACATAAATCCTGAAACATCGGGGACGTTTAAGCTCGATCTACCCGAAAATCTACAGGCAGGAATCTACCTCCTCAGGGTTTCTTTCGGGCAAAAGAGTATCAGACAAAAACTGATTCTGTACTGATTTCTCTGCATTTTCCGGAGTGTTCGAAGTAATTCACACAAAATCCACAAAATAGAATAGATTTCATTATTCTTGTTGATTTCTGCTTTGTTTTTCCAATAAATTTTTAACTTTGTTGCCTCTTTTTAAAGGTAAACCAATAAAAATTTAAAAAATGGCAAAAATTAAATTAGAGTATCTCTGGCTGGACGGTTATAAACCGACACAAAACATCCGAAGCAAAACCAAGGTAGAAGAACATAAAGACTTCAAAGGAACTTTGGATGAAATTGGACCGTGGTCATTTGACGGCTCCTCAACAAAGCAAGCAACAGGCGATTCTTCCGACTGCGTTCTGCAGCCTGTAGCCATTTATCCGGACCCGGATCGCAAAAATGGATATCTCGTTATGTGCGAAGTTTTTAATGCTGATGGAAGTCCGCACGTATCTAACAATAGGGCAACCATTTCTGAAGAAGATGATCAGGACTTCTGGTTTGGATTTGAACAAGAGTATTTTATTATGGATGTAAAAACCCAATTACCCCTCGGTTTCCCGGTCGGTGGTTATCCGGGTCCACAAGGACTCTATTACTGTTCAGTTGGTGGTAAGAATACCTGGGGAAGGGATTTAGTCGAAGAGCATGCTGATATGTGTATTGCAGCTGGACTTAATTTTGAAGGGATTAATCAGGAAGTAGCTGCATGGCAATGGGAATTTCAATTATTTGCAAAAAGCGCCAAGCAAGCAGGTGATGAAATGTGGGTGGCAAGATATATCCTGCAGCGGTTAACCGAAAAACATGGGTATTACATTGAATTCCATCCTAAGCCGATTAAGGGTGATTGGAATGGTTCAGGTATGCACGCAAATTTTTCAAATTCATTGATGAGAACTTGCGGATCTAAAGAGGTTTTCATTCAGATATGCGAAGCGTTCAGACCGGTGACTCGGGAGCATATTGACGTGTATGGAGCATTCAATGAACAACGGCTTACCGGGCTTCATGAAACTGCTTCCATTAATGAATTTAAGTACGGAGTTTCTGACAGAGGCGCATCTATCAGAATCCCGCTGGCAACGGTTAAAAGAGGATGGAAAGGGTATCTGGAAGATAGAAGGCCTGCTTCAAATGGTGATCCTTACAGCATTGCTGCAAGAATCATCAAAACCGTGAAATCGGTTGAGGCTGCCGTTCCAGCATAATCGCTTAATTGTTATATAGATCGCTAAAACAAAGGCCGTCTCAATAAGGTAATTTTTTGAGACGGCCTTTGTGTAATTTTTAGCAAATAGATAAAAAATACCGTGTTACAAGCAGCAATAGCTGAACCGGCTTTTCTATAAATAAACTGGTTACCTTAGGAGCGATTTTCAAATTATTTCTTTCTTCACATGAATAATTTTAGGTTTCGTGCCATTCAAACCGTTCTCGCGAGGAACAAAGTAGATGTTAATCCGCCAGTTCAGCGCATCTCCGAATATTTTGGCTGCAATGTTTTCAATGATGAGGCCATGCAGAAATATTTATCTGCGGAGGCCTATCAAAGCATCAAAAATTCAATTGAAACGGGTACAAAAATTGAACGGAGCGTAGCGGATCAGGTCGCTGCATCTATGCAGGCATGGGCAATTGGCAAAGGCGCAACGCATTTCACGCACTGGTTTCAGCCTTTGACCGGCTCAACAGCAGAAAAGCACGACACTTTTTTCACCTTAACAAACGGAAAGGGGATAGAGAGCTTTAATGGCAACGCGTTGGTGCAGCAGGAGTCCGATGCTTCCAGTTTCCCGAGCGGAGGTATCCGGTCAACATTCGAAGCAAGAGGATATACCGCCTGGGATCCATCGTCACCTGCTTTCATCATGGAGATTGATAATGGCAAAACGCTTTGCATCCCGACCATTTTCGTTTCATTCAATGGAGAAGCGCTTGACTATAAGTCGCCCCTCTTGAAATCAAATCATCTGTTATCCTCAGCTGCTCTTGATGTATGCCACTATTTTGATAAACATATCGGCCGGGTTTATCCAACGCTTGGTTGGGAGCAGGAATATTTTCTAGTGGATGAGGCCTTGTTTTATGCCCGTCCCGATTTGTTAACGACCGGAAGAACTTTGGTTGGTCACGCATCGGCAAGAGGACACCAGCTAGACGTTCACTATTTTGGCTCCATACCGGAGCGGGTGTATGCATTCATGCTTGATCTTGAAACCGAATCGTTGAAGCTTGGCATTCCAATTAAGACAAGACACAACGAAGTGGCCCCCGGGCAG
>CAYOYI010000456.1:0-2335 GCA_964408105.1 uncultured Chitinophagaceae bacterium
AACCTTATAGCTCAACCTCGATTCCTTCGCTCCGGGTTGCATTCTTAAACTGGCTTTTGTGATATTCTTATCGTCTGCCCTTTTCAGATAATGCACCAGTTCACCAGCCATTTTCGGAGGCTTATTCTTTACCACTGCCCAATAAATTTTCTCCAGCTTTCGCTCACGCAGCAATGCTGTCAATCGCTCAAGCGCTTTGCTGGTTCGGGCAAAAAGTATCACACCGCTCACAGGCCTGTCAATACGATGCACCACTCCGAGGAAAACATTGCCGGGCTTGGCGTACTTCTTTTTGATGTATTCTTTTACGAAATCTCCCAGCGATTCATCACCCGTATCATCACCTTGCGATAACTCACCGGCAAGCTTGTTCACGGCAATGATGTGATTATCCTCATAAAGAATTCTTTCGGAAACGGGTGTTGACATAGTGGGGTTGGGAGTTTCAAATTTATGGATATATTCGGGGCATGTGCCAGTTAGCTGATGTGCTGATGTGCTGATTTGAAAATTTGAAGATTACGAAAACCTCACCCCCCCAACCCTCAACACTTAATGAAGCTTGAACGACAAATAGGACTTGCGGAAG
The DNA here is from genome assembly GCA_964408105.1 of uncultured Chitinophagaceae bacterium. Classification (GTDB taxonomy): domain Bacteria; phylum Bacteroidota; class Bacteroidia; order Chitinophagales; family CAIOSU01; genus BPHB01. Next base: position 590 of record CAYOYI010000456.1, read on the forward strand.
GCGTAGGACTGGTAACCGGTGGCGTTATAGGAATGGGAGTTTATTCGCTGATACCTTCTATCGCGCGGGAAGCAGGAACCAGCACGTGGCTGGCGATTACTACAGCGCTTACTATCTCCGTTATCGGAGTGCTGCCGCTGATACAGATCGCCAGCGCTATGCCCGTGGCAGGTGGCGGTTATCTATATTGCAGCCGCCTGTTGCATCCGCTGCTGGGAACTGTGGTTTCGTTTCTCGCAATTGTCGGTGGCGGCAGCTCGGTGTGTGTAGTGCTGGTTGGATTGGGAGAATTCATCAATCCTTATCTGGGTTGGAACATCTCACTGCACGTGCTGGCGATGCTGATGCTGTTCGGGTTCTTTTTTCTTTACCAGTTTGGCGTGCGCGTAGTCACATGGCTGCAACTGATACTCAGTGTGCAACTGGTGTTATCACTTGTGCTTTATGCAGCGGGGGTGTCATGGTTCACTGAAGTGGTTTATGATTTTGCCATGCCGGAAAAAACTGGCGGTTTCATCATGGGTATCATCCTTGCGCTGAATGTGTGCCTCGGCTTCCAGATCATCGCGGAATTGGGTGAGGAAATAAAAGATGCGAAAAAGAACATCCCGCTTTCGCTGTTCCTTGGAGGGATCGTCATACTGGTGATCTACATTACCGTTTCGTTCAGCTATATCAGCGTGGCTGGCGGTGCGGGTGAGGCCTTTCACCAAAAGGATGCCGCTCTTTTAGAAACCGCAAGGATATACCTGCCCCGGGGAATGGTGCTTTTTATTTTATTTGGAGCTATTGGTGCAGGATTGACCTCTTTGAATGCCGGGGCAATCGCTTTGCCCAGAGAACTCTATTCACAAGCACGGGATAACATCATCCCCTCGTGGTTCAGCAAAGTGAATGAAAGAACAAGGACTCCCCTGCGCTCGGTCACCGCGTTTTTCATTATCGTATTTCTGATCCTCACGCTGGGGCAAACGTTGGAATCAACCGGAATGCTGGCAACGCTGTTCAAGAAATCAATTGACTTTTACGCATTCATGGCGGTGTGCGGTATTATGTTCCTCACGGTATTTGTGAGCATTGCGGCATTCCCCCTGCCGGGAAAATATCCCGAAATGTACCGCAACGCTTATTTGAAACTCCCCCGCCCTGTTCTTTATTCCTCCATTATCATTTCCGTACTCACGGCATTGGGATTGATCGCCATCATGTTCATGGAATCCATGATGGTGATGTGGGTTTACCTGCTTTTGTTCGTGGCAGTGATCATTTACTTCTTCGTTCGAAGATCAAGGCTTGCACAGCGGGGTGAAACGATGGGAAATATTTACAAGTTTGAGGAGTAAGTATTATCGCTCTTCACCATCTTTAGCATTTCATCAATGATCACATGCAAGTCCTCCGGGTGATGATCTTCCCGATTGGGAAGCCTTTCATGCCCCAGACGCACAACCACCATATCAAATTCAGGAATAGTGATGATGTATTGCCCGAGGATACCTCTTTGAGCAAATATTTTGGTGCCATAAGAATCAATGATCCAAAACGAATATCCATAATAAGGAACCAGCGCTCCCGCTGTAGCCATTTGTACGAATGAAGAATCAAATGGATGTCAAAATGGCCAGCTATCTGCGCTATCTGGGCACTAAAAACGCTGTGAACAGAGCCACAGATTATCACTATCTTTGCCTAGCAGTTACAGATTCTACTGCTCCTGTCAACGGCATTGATTACATTCACCCCAGC
>CAYOYI010000456.1:2345-3459 GCA_964408105.1 uncultured Chitinophagaceae bacterium
ATCTGAGTGCCGTTCCAATTACCGGAATGAAGCATCATCCTGCCAAAGCGGGCAAAGTCGCGGGCATTGGTGTTGAAGCAGCAATACGCCAGCTCATGCCCGTTGTTATCCGTATGCCATGTTGCATCATGTTGAGCCTGCAGTGGCTGCCAAAGCCATTCCGCTGCTAATTCACCCAGCGGCTTGCCGGTTGCTTTCGCCAGGCACATTCCAAGCAATTGAGTCGAGCCGCTTTGGTATTCGTAGTTCTCACCGGGCTTGCTCTCAATCGGCAGGGAAAGAATCAGCGGCCAGATATCTTCTCCGTAATAAGCCTTTGCTGTGATCCCGAAAGGATTGCTGTAATGCTCATCCCATTTCATGCCCGATGACATCGTGGAGAGATGCCAGAGTTCCAGCTCGCTGGCGTAAGGTCCCGTCAGCTCAGGAAAGAGCGTATTGACTTTCTGATGCCAGCCTGAGAACACTCCGTTCTGAATCGCAATCTGAGCGAGCATCGTAGTAATAGATTTCGCCATCGAGAACGAGTTCGAAAGCGAGCTATCGGAATATCCATCCCAATATTGCTCTATCAAAATACTATCATGCCGTGCGACAAGAAACGCAACGCTTCTCGTTTCTGTAAGGACTGATTTTATACGCTCTGATAATTCCGGCTTATTGTAGTTCCGGCTTACCGGCCACTCCCAGGCTGTATTTCCGGCAGCAATCTTATTCGTATCGAAAAACCGCGCATCATCAATCGTTGCCGACTTGGCTCCGTGCAGGTAGCTCGCCCACAAGCCTTTGATGAGATAGCCGTTGCCGCTGAGTTGGGCGATCGCAAAAAGCGCGATAGGAATTGAGAGGACTATTATAAAAAGTTTGATCCTGGAGGTCATGTTGGCAAACTTAGGGGATTGGAAGATTGGTTGAACGGTTAATTGGTTTATCGAAGTACAAATCAACCGATAAACCAAAAACTAACGTTCTGACTTACGATTTTAGATGTACGATTTTAAATTTTAAAATCGTACATCGTAAATCTAAAATCTAAAATTCCTTCACGCGGGTTTCTGAACTTCAATTTACGATTTTCCACCCCGCTTTTATTAGCATCGAGTAACAGGTTTTA
>CAYOYI010000457.1:0-3456 GCA_964408105.1 uncultured Chitinophagaceae bacterium
TTCCGTCAAAACCTGCTCGGTAAGCGCGTTGATTACTCCGGTCGTTCGGTCATTGTGGTGGGTCCTGAATTGAAGCTGCACGAATGCGGCTTGCCGAAGGATATGGCGGCTGAATTATTCAAGCCGTTCATCATCAGGAAGCTGATTGAAAGAGGTATTGTTAAAACAGTTAAGTCAGCAAAGAAATTAGTTGACCGCAAGGAGCCTGTTATTTGGGATATTCTTGAAAATATCCTTAAAGGTCATCCTGTGATGCTCAATCGTGCTCCAACACTGCACAGACTTAGTATTCAGGCATTCCAGCCAAAACTTATTGAAGGTAAAGCGATTCAGCTTCACCCGCTTGTATGTACGGCTTTCAATGCTGACTTTGACGGTGACCAGATGGCGGTTCACGTTCCGCTGAGCTATTCCGCGATATTGGAAGCTCAGTTGCTGATGCTTTCATCTCATAATATTTTGAATCCGCAAAATGGAACTCCAATCACCCTGCCATCACAGGACATGGTGCTGGGGCTATACTATCTCACAAAAGGAAAGAAGAGTGTTGGCAAGGACAAGGTGCGCGGAGAAGGAAAAGTTTTTTATTCTAAGGAAGAAGTGATCATAGCTTTCAATGAAGGAAAGGTTGACTTACATGCCTTCGTAAAGGTGAAGGCAAAGGTGATGAATGAAGCGGATAAGCTTGAGGAGAAACTCATCGAGACCACAGTTGGAAGAGTGCTTTTTAACGAGTGTGTTCCTGAAGAAGCAGGCTTCATTGACAAGCAGCTCACCAAGAAACAGTTAGGTCAGGTTATCAGCTACATCATCAATCGCACAAGCGTGCCGCGTGCAGCCCAGTTCCTTGACGAGATCAAGAACCTCGGCTTCCGCTGGGCGTTCAATGGTGGGCTGTCATTTAAAATTTCCGACCTCATTATTCCTGATGAAAAATCCAAGCTGTTGGAAAAGGCGCAGGAAGAAGTGGACCAGGTGCTGGAAAACTACGAGCAGGGCTTCATTACGAATAACGAGCGTTACAACCAGATCATTGATATCTGGACTCGTGTGAATACAAGATTGACAGAAACAGTGTTGGATCATCTTAAGAAAGACCAGCAAGGTTTCAATTCAGTGTACATGATGCTTGACTCCGGAGCCCGTGGTTCCAAGGAGCAGATCAGGCAGTTGGGTGGTATGCGCGGACTTATGCAGAAGCCGAGAAAATCAGGATCAACTGGCGCTGAAATCATCGAAAACCCGATCCTTGCAAACCTGAAGGAAGGCCTCTCCGTGTTGGAGTACTTCATCTCCACGCACGGTGCGCGTAAAGGTCTTGCCGATACCGCTTTGAAAACTGCTGACGCTGGTTACCTCACCAGAAGGCTGGTTGACGTTGCGCAGGATGTGGTGATCACTGAAGAAGATTGCGGAACGGTAAGAGGAATTTCAATTTCTGCATTGAAGGATAATGAGGAAGTTGTTGAGCCGCTTTATGATCGCATCATCGGCCGGGTTTCGCTTTACGATATTGAAGATCCGGTTAGTGGAAAGTTGATTGTGAAGGCTGGAACAGAGATTGATGAAAACATCGCCAATATCATTGAGAATTCATCAATTGATACGGTTGAAATCCGGTCGGTGCTCACCTGCGAAACAAGACAGGGAGTTTGCGTAAAGTGCTACGGAAGAAATCTAACTACCAATCGCATGGCTCAGAAGGGAGATGCTGTCGGCATTATCGCTGCTCAGTCAATCGGTGAACCTGGCACACAGCTTACGCTGCGTACATTCCACGTAGGCGGTGTTGCTTCAAACATTGCAACGGAATCTCAATTGCAGGCAAAGTTTGACGGTGTCATCGAATTTGATGCATTGAAATCAGTGAAGAGTGAAAGTGAGACAGGGGAAAAGGTGGTTAAAGTTATTGGCCGTTCCGGTGAAATCAGGATCAATGATCCTAAAACAGGGAAGAACCTGAGTAATAACAATGTACCCTATGGCTCGATCCTCTTCGTAAAGGATGGAGGAAAAGTAAGCAAAGGAGATGTGCTTTGCACATGGGATCCGTTTAACGCGGTGATCCTTTCTGAAATGTCAGGTAAGGTTAAATTCGATAATATCATCGAAGGTATTACCTTCCGTGAAGAAGCTGATGAACAAACCGGGCACCGCGAAAAAGTTATTATCGAATCTCGTGATAAGAGGAAGATTCCGGGAATCAATATTGTAGGCAAAAAAGAAGATTTGAGATCTTATAATATTCCGGTTGGCGCCCACGTAGTGGTGAATGACGGTGATGAAGTAGAAGCCGGTGACGTGCTTGTTAAGATCCCGCGTGTAATCGGAAAAGTTCGTGATATCACAGGCGGTCTGCCGCGTGTTACAGAATTGTTCGAAGCGCGTAACCCGGCCAATCCGGCCGTGGTGTCTGAAATTGACGGAGTAGTTAGCTTTGGTTCGATCAAGAGAGGTAACAGGGAGATCATTGTGGAAGCAAAGGACGGACAGCAGAAAAAATACCTTGTTCCGCTTACTAAGCACATCCTCGTGCAGGAAAACGATTTCACGCGTGCGGGTGCTCCGCTATCAGATGGAGCCATCACTCCAAATGATATTCTGGCTATCAAGGGTCCTTCTGCCGTGCAGGAATATCTCGTGAATGAAATTCAGGAAGTTTACCGCCTGCAGGGCGTGAAGATCAACGACAAACATATTGAAACCATCGTTCGAAGAATGATGCGCAAGGTGGTTATCGTTGATGCAGGTGACACGAGATTCCTTGAAGGAGAAGCGGTCGATAAATTTGATTTCATCGAGGAGAACGACAACATCTACGATAAGAAAGTAGTTACAAGTGCCGGAGATTCGCAGAATCTGAAGGTAGGACAGATTATTACTGTTCGCCAGATGAGGGAAGAGAACTCCGTTCTTCGCAGAAATGACAAGAAGTTGGTGGAAGTTCGTGATGCTGTAGCAGCAACATCTTATCCGCTGCTGCAAGGTATCACCAGGGCTTCATTGGGAACGAAGAGTTGGATATCTGCAGCATCCTTCCAGGAAACTACAAAGGTGCTCAGCACGGCATCCATTGCAGGCTCGGAAGATGTTCTCATCGGCTTGAAGGAAAATGTGATCGTTGGTCACAGGATTCCTGCCGGAACGGGCTTAAGGGATTTCGACAAACTGCTCGTTGGCTCTAAAGAGGAATTAGGAAGGATCGAGGAGGCAAAAGAATCAAAAGAGAAGAAGGAGAAAAAGGAGAAGAAGGTCGAAGTGGAAGAATAAAGCAAAGACGAAAAGGGTGGTTAAAAAACCGCCCTTCGTTTTTAGTGCCGAATGCGTATTGGGTCGAATTTCTTTCAGGAGCATTTCTTCTTGGCGACCTTTGCGAAAACCTTTCCGCCCTTTGCGTTAAAGGCTGTTTTGATTTTCAATTACAATTCCAGTTTAGGTGAAATTCTGTTCTAATAC
>CAYOYI010000458.1:0-3448 GCA_964408105.1 uncultured Chitinophagaceae bacterium
AAATTTGGTTAAGCACTTTTTGGTGTTCGTGCAAAATGATAGAATTCTGATTGAAGCTGGTTTTAGCCGTGTAATTGACTGTAATGTGCAGCTTTTTGACCTCAATGGAAGAATAATTTTTGATGAAAGTGAAATTGGAAATGATTCTTTTACAACTTCAATTCAAACAGATAATTTTTCAGCTGGTTATTATGTGGTCCGAGTGAGGACCAACCTTGGTGTGCTTAGTAGGAAATTAATTCTGACAGAATAAGCAAAGAAATTTAATTGGCTGTTTTACCGGCAACGAATTCAAAATATTATGTCGTTAAAAAGTCTTAATTGGGTTTAAGGCGGCCTAATGAACAAGCTGTCCAAACAAAAAAGGCTGCACCTTTCGGCACAGCCTTTTTTCTTGTTTTAAAGAAATATTTATGGTATCACAGTAATTGCGACATTGCCAAAATAGTCTCCGCCTGCCCAACCGGCATTGACAAATCTTACTTTAACCCAATCATTAGAACTTACCTCAGCATGAAGAACGATTCCATCAGTACTTCCCCATAAGTCAGATTCAGTCATGTTGGCAACAACTGTAGAGCCAGTTGTAACTCCCGGAACATTGTAGTATTCATCATGATAATCGCCCTGACCTAAGAATCCGGTGAAGACAAATTGAGTACTCTTTACAATTCCCAAGTTTGTCCTTGCACCGGCTGCAGTTGTAGCGCCCGTACCTCCATCAGCGATCGCAATGGTTGTTCCGTTCCAGGTTCCAGCAGTGATCGTGCCGACACCTGTTATTCCAGTGTAACTGCCCGACATTCTTGCAGAAGGAACAGTCCCAGAACTTAAGCTGGATGCATTCAAGTTTGTGATTCCGGCACCATCACCAATGAAGTTATTGGCGGTAACAGAAGCAGTAGCAATAAGTGAATCATTCACGGTAAGCTTGCTTAATACTGTTTTTAAATTAGGATCAACATAGTAGCTGCTGTTATCCCAGTCAATCATCTTGGCTGAAACCCAAAGGTCTCTGTTTGCAGCAGCCGTAGCTCCTACAAAGAAATCACCTGATGAATTCACGTTGCCGTTTGTCAGGATCATGATACCTTCATTGTCGCCATCATTTGAAAGATAATTACCGCTCATCCTGATGTTTTGAGTTGCGGTGTGGTTACCCATGTTGTCGGCATCGAGGTAACTGCTGAGGTCAACGGTGGTTGCGTCACCGCTTAAGCTCAATGTATTTCCGGATATGCTCAGATCCTGCGCGTCAGTATTATCCATGTAGGCGCTCAGGTCAACATGATTGCCACCGCTGATGATCAAAGAATCATTTGATAAAGTCAGCGTTTGCGCATCCGTGTTATCCAAAAAAGAAGTGAGGTCAACCGTAGTGGCATCACCGGTCAGGCTCATTTTATTTCCTGACAAGCTCAGATCCTGCGCATCTGTATTATCCATGTAGGCGCTCAGGTCAACATGGTTTCCACCGCTGATAATCAAAGAATCACTTGATAAAGTCAGCGTTTGAGCGTCAGTGTTATCCATGAAGGAAACAAGGTCAACGGTGTTGCCGCCTGAAATGCTCAGATCAGTGCCGCTAAGTGACACTGTTTGCGCATCCGTATTATCCATATACACGCTCAGGTCAATAACCGTAGCTGAAGGATTGTTAGTGATAACGAGGCTGTCATTCTGAATGTACAGGTCCTGAATTTCATTAACCGGATCAGCATCGGCATCATCTTTAAGAACGGTAAGATCAACAGTATTTCCGTTGTCAATGGTCATTTCGTAAGTGCTGTTGTTGAAATTGAGTGTTTGATTATCGGCAACACTCAGATCAATAACAGTTGCAAAAGGGTTGTTGGTGATCACCATGCTGTCCCCCACCATCACGAGGTCCTGTATTTCATTCATCGGGTTGCTGTCATCATCAGCGATGCTGATCGTGCCGCCACCGTTTGAAAGGGTAACTACAGTTCCGTTCTGTGATAATGTCTGTATTTCGTTTGCCGGATCAGCATCATCGTCTCTAAGATCAACTGTGCCGCCATTATGCGAAAGCACAATTTCATCGCCAACCCGTGTGATGGTTTGAATTTCATTTGTTGAATCAGCGTCAGCGTCATCAATCAATGAAGTGAGGTCAACGGCATTGCCATATTGAATGGCGAGAATACCGGTTTGTTCGTCAAATGCTATCATCTGATTGTCTGTGTTATCCATCAAAGGATTCAAGTCAATAACTGTTGCATTCGGATTGTTTGTAACGTAAAGGTAATTGCTGTTGAAAGCCAGATCCTGAATTTCATTCGCAGGATCGCCATCAGCTTCAACAATAGTTACGCTGCCACCACCTTGCGATAAGGAAATCGTATTGCCCGACATGGACAATGACTGTAATTCGTTTGTCGGGCTGGGGTCGCCATCTTCGATGTTGATGTAGCCTCCGCCATGTGAAAGCGTTACGATCGCGCCATTTTGAGTAACAGTCTGCAACTCGTTTGTAGGATCTGAATCAGCATCATCTTTCAAATTGGTAAGATTTACTGAACCGCCATTTTCGAGATTGATGGTGTAATTGTCAGCATCATAAGTAATTGCCTGATCGTCAGTGTTTGCAACTGAAAGGTCAATGTACGTAGGATTAGGATTACCTGTAATGCGCAAAATTGTTCCGACTACCTTCAAATCCTGAATTTCGTTTGTAGGATCAGCGTCAGCGTCATCGTTCTGAGTAACTGTTTCAGCGTGAACCGCATAAGGAACAGCCAAAAGCTCAGAGGTGCCAACGAACATGAAGTTGCTTCCGCCAGCAGGATCTATTTCAACCCTGAGCGAATGAGCATCCTGACTCCATGGAATGGACATGAAATCACCCTGTTCAGGGCTGCCACGGCCAACTTCAACGGTGAACAAACCAAACTCATTGGTCGTCACGGTGTGTGTTTCTGAATACTCAACCAGCGCTCCGGTGATGATGCTGGTTCTGACGCTCATGGTTTTGTCTGCCATGATCTGTCCTGAAGCATCGCGGGCAACAGCCTGGTATTTAAATGCGCTGGGAGCCTGGGCGAACATCGTTGCGCACAGCATCAGCATTGCAGCGAAAGAGAGCAAAAGCTTTTTCATTTTCAAAAAATGGTTTTAGTTAATGGAAATTTTTATCTGGTCTTATTAATACTGTAAGTCGTGATCAGCTCGCCATTCATCTTTCTCAGGCTCAGCAAATAATTTGCTGATGAAAGATTGGTGAGGTCGAGCTTGATATTCTTTTCATTAGTGCGTTGCGACAACACCTTTTCTCCGTTGATGCTGTAAAGCATAACGTAAATATTCTCATCGCTTTTACTATTGATCGCGATGTTCAGTACATCCGGTGTGGGATTCGGATAAACCTTGATCTCGAATATTTCAGCCAAAGGCTCTCTGATCGTTGTTACCTTAAACACATCACCCT
>CAYOYI010000459.1:0-1930 GCA_964408105.1 uncultured Chitinophagaceae bacterium
CCATGGGAGGATACATGAGCCACCGCCTTGGATGCGAGTTGAGCAACAGAATTGCTGCAATCGCACCTTCGGCAGGAACGCTCGCGCTTCCGCTGACATTCACGTGCAATCCATCGAGGCCGATTCCCGTCATGCATAAGCATGGCTCGAATGATGGCACCGTGAAATGGGACGGAAGCGAGCCACCATTCAGCACTTCAGTTGATTCAACGATTGCCTACTGGGTGCGAAAAAATAATTGCCCGACAACGCCTGTCATTACCAACCTGCCCGACCTGGTGAGTGATGGCATCACGTTCACCACATATTATTATGGCCCGTGCGACAACGAAAGCGAAGTGATATTATATAAAGGAAATGGCGCGCCACATGGCTGGCAGGCATTCGGCCATGACATCGTGACACCGGTTGAAGTTTGGAATTTTCTGAAGCGATATTCATTGGATGGGCTCATCCCGCCAGATACAACAACACACACCGCCATCATAAGTATTTCGGAAGAAACATTTCAGGTTTATCCCAATCCATTTACCGGTCAGGTAAGCATTAGTTCAGGTGCTGCTGGCATACTGAATATTTATGACGCTTTCGGGAGAACAATAACAACCGTCAGGATTGAAAATCCCGCATCTGTTTTAAAAATCAACACATCATCCTGGGCTGGCGGCATTTACATTATTGAACTTGAATCGGCTGAACTTTCGGTTAACAGAAAGCTAGTGAATGTGAAGTAGTCTTTTCGCAAGGCACTTAGTCCTTGGCTATCTTTATCTTTTTAAAATCCAAACAAAAATCAATTGCAATGAAAAACGCCCTTACCCTGCTATTCTTATTCTCTTTAATAATGTCAAACATGAAAGCCTCCTCTACCCAATCGGATATCCCTTATTCCGAAATTCCTCCCGCGCCTGAGATCTATACTCCTGCCAATGTCGCTGCCAGAATGATAGATGGATTGGGATTCCGATTTTACTGGACCACAGAAGGATTGCGCCCTGAAGACCTGAAGTACAAACCCAGCGAGGATGCGCGAACAACGGATGAAACACTGGATCATATTTATGAACTATCGGTGACCATCTCGAATGTCGCGAAGAAAATCCCGACTGACCGCTCGGAGAAAATTCCGCAGATGACTTTTGAAGAGAAAAGAAAAAGAACGCTTGAGAATTTGAAAACCGCAAGTGACCTGCTTAAAGCAAGTAACGGAGACCTTGAAAATTTCCTGGTGCTTTTTAAAAAAGAAGATGGCGTTTCTGAAAATCCATTTTGGAATATAATCAACGGCATGATCACAGATGCCATCTGGCATACCGGGCAGATAGTTTCTTTCAGAAGAGCATCCGGAAATCCGATCAGGAGTGGTGTTAATTATTTCAACGGAACGGTGAAGTAAATCTCAATCCGAATTTTACTTCGCCTTCATCCGATTGTTCCTGGGATTGTGTTCTAATTCAGCAAGCCCGAGTTCCTCCATCAATGGCGGGATGTAAACACCAAACCGACCGCGCAAACCTTTCTTTAACCCATACCAACCGCCAACAGGATTTTTTGGCGAGCGCCCCCAGGCTTCAACGGTTCCTTCTTTTGCCGGCTTTTGCTCATCGGCACCTCCCAACTCCATCCAATCGCCATGTTTTTTAAGCATCGTATGAAGGTCTTTGAGACATTGTGCATCGTAGAATAAAACGGTTTTTCCAACGGTACACACGATGACATCTTTACCATCCTTCACGTCCCTATACATTTCATATGCAGAAGTACCGGGAGGTGTTTTGAGCTTCCAGGGATTTTCTTTGGTGCCTTTTTCCTTTGCCATTGTTTATGATTGTACCCGGGACGGGAGTTGAACCCGTACAGGCATTACTGCCCACAGGATTTTAAGTCCTGCGTGTCTACCAGTTCCACCACCCGGGCAATTAGGTTTATT
>CAYOYI010000459.1:1940-2360 GCA_964408105.1 uncultured Chitinophagaceae bacterium
ATACACTATTAATTATTGTGTAAAGAACTTTCTATGGTAATCAGAAACAGGATTGCGAATTTAATGAGTTTTAATCACCAATCCGAATTGGGAAATACCATATCTACATCCGCTTACATTGGTTCATTTGTAACTTTACCTCGTGCCTGATTATAATTTTTCAATCGTAATACCATCATGGAATAACCTTGCCTTTCTTCAAAAATGCGTACAAGGTATTCGTCAAAACAGTAAATACAAACATCAAATTGTAGTTCATGTAAATGAGGGCACTGATGGGACGTCCGATTGGCTGCATAATGAAGGAATAGAATTTTCGCACAGCAAGGAAAATATCGGTGTTTGCCAGGCTTTTAATGCTGCACTTGAACTTGCGAAGAAAGATATTATTGCTTTTATCAATGACGACATGTATGTCTT
>CAYOYI010000459.1:2370-3400 GCA_964408105.1 uncultured Chitinophagaceae bacterium
TACCCGGCTGGGATGAAGCAGCATTGAATGTGATTCCTGAAAATGAAGATTGGATGATCTCCTCCACAATGATCGAGCCGAGAGATACGGGAAATAAATGCGTTGTTGTTGCTGATTATGGAAAGGAACTCTCTGCTTTCCGTGAAGCCGAGCTATTGAAAGAATACAAATCATTAACTCGTGAAGATTGGACCGGGTCTTCATGGCCACCGGTGATGATGCGTACAGATACTTGGAAAAAAGTTGGCGGACTGAGTGAAGAGTTTTCTCCGGGAATGTATTCTGATCCGGATCTTGCAATGAAAGTGTGGCAACTGGGCGTTCGTTATTTCAGAGGAGTCGGCAGCAGCCTGGTATATCACTTTCAATCAAAATCAACAGGCAGAATAAAACCTAACAATGGCCGCCTCACCTTCATGAAGAAGTGGGGAATATCTCCTTCTTTCTTTTATAAAGAGTATCTCCGAATGGGGCAGCCGTGGAGCGGGCCGCTTACTTATCCTGATTCAATAAAAGAGAAGATCAACCGTATGAGGGTGAGCCTTCAAACACTTTTGAAGTGAAGGTTGCTCTAATTCATTTCAGGATCGCGGAAGTGGGCGGGCTGGAAACGCGCCTGAAAAATTACATTCAGTACTTTACGGAGAGAAATGATGAGGTCACGGTGATCCATGCCAAGCACAATCCGAGTGTTGCTCTACCAAAAAATATCAAACTTGAAAAAGTACACATCGGATGGATTCCAAAGCCCGTTCGTATGTGGTGGTTTGGCAAGCAAAGTGCAAGCTATCTAAGCAAAACACAGTTTGATTTTAACCTTTCGCTCGGACGAACTCCCGGGCAGCAACTTTTGATCTGTCCCGGCAATCATCTTGGTTATTTGCAGGCGATGAACCAGAAATTTCTCTCGCCTACAGACCGACTTAACATACATCTCGACCGACAGGCGTTTAGTAGTTCCGAAATAATACTGGCTGCATCAAATATGATCCGGGATGAAGTTGTAAATCTTTATGATGTAAACGAACGA
>CAYOYI010000460.1:0-3386 GCA_964408105.1 uncultured Chitinophagaceae bacterium
CTCCTCATTGAAAATAGTTAGGCCATGAGCCGGATTAAGGATCAGATCCCTTTCTGCCGTGGTCATACGTGGCCATAAAAAACCTTTGTTTCGTGATTCAACATGAAGAATTGCCGTGGAGTCAGGATAAAGAATATTGATACCCACTTGTTGCGCCCACGAACTGAAGGAACAAACAATAAGTATTAAAGCAGCGAGGTAATTTTTCCTCAAAAAATCATTCATCATTGATAATGCGGGAATGACAAATATAGGGAATCTGAGGCAATAAAATACCGAGATTCATCTCTAATCAGCCTGTGAACTACGGCTTCAATCTTTTCTTCAACAACGCAATTTTTGTCTCGGTATCCATATCGCCATTAAGATCTACGAAATGATCGGCCATTTTATCGTAAGCGCCAAAGAGAATCCAGAAAAATATTTCAAATGCCTGGGTATCGCTAAAAATGATCGCCCGGTTCGCTGCATATTCTTTAATATGCTTTTGATAGTTTACGGGATATTCTTCCCAATGCGTTTGCGGACGCTTGTGATGCTCTACGTGAAAATCTTCATTATAGACATTATAATGTCCCTCCAACACAGTAATACTGTTCTTATAAATATTCTTAGGCTCATCAGGGTCAGTCCACGCATGCCAGGTATAGTTAATAGCCGCAAGAAAAATTATCGCGGAAAGATGAGGCAACAACATATAAGCAAAACCAAACCAGAAATTAAAGGACATCACCGCAATGATCAGCAAATAGTAGCCGACCATTCCGATCAGCATCCTCCAAAATTCCCTCATCCTGTTTTTGCGGTAATGATGGGCTGCAATTGAAATACCCGTCCAAAACAGCATGAATTCAAAAAGATAGAGCATGAAGCGAGAAGCCTGTGTCCTGTCATAGAAAATTGTCGAGGTCACATCCTCTGGCGTATTATCATACTTATGATGAATACGCATGTGCCCCATCGGGTAACCTTCCGGTACGTGCCCATAAAAGAGCGCCATGAAATATCCGTAGAACTTATTCAGAAAAGTGAAGGGTTTCTTAAAAAGACCGCGAGGCTCATGGCCTTCTTTATGGATGAGTGTTGCAACCTGAGAAAAGAAAACAAAGTACGGGCCATAAGTCACAACGTGATATCCCAGCGCAGCCCACCAATTAAAATGCTCCTGCTGAGATTGCCACCAAAATGAAAAGAAAAACAATGCCGGGGTAAAAAATCCAATCGTAAAGAGTGAAAACAGATATTGGCTATTCCGAACGTCTTTAAGCATCACCTTTGCCAGGCTTCGTGCCAATACATTCATCTTTGATGCGAACCATTTTGCGGGTTTGGTTTTATAGGTCCAGCCGATGAGTCCGTACCAAAGCATTGTAATTGCGATCACTGCCACCAACCACGGAACAGGAAGAAGAAAAACAAATGATGCCAGAAGGATAAAGAAGTACTTAACGCGGGAAGCCCCGGACCTGCCTGTAGCAGCGGCATTGATAGTCTGACTTAGATGGGTCATTAACGAGAAACGTGATTCTGTACTTTAAATTTTCCATAGCGTTTCAGTTCGTAGTAAAAAGAAACACTAATTATTGAATTCGGCTAAGATAAGTTTATGAATGGAAAAACGGTGAGGATGCATCCATTTATTCAGGAAATTTCCAAAAAAGTGTAACCCTACCTTAACCACAGGCTTGGTAAATTTGATGCACCAAAATCCATCCACTGGATAACGAGGCCGAAATAGTAGAGCAAATACGGAACGGGAACGAACACCAGTTTGAGCAGGTCTTTCATCATCATTATGCAGCGCTGTGCGGTTATGCGAATAAGATCCTGAAAGACCTGGATGAATCCGAGGAAATAGTGCAGGATGTCTTTTTCAAGATTTGGGAGAGAAGGGAATTGCTGGAGATTACAACCTCTTTAAAAGCATATTTATATCGCTCGGTTCATAATGCCTGCCTGAATCATATAAAGCATCAAAAAGTGAAGCAGGCATACTCCGATTTCTACCGGGAGAATCATGAAGAGCAAGACGATCACAATCCATCCGACCAGCAGGAATTAGAACAGCAGGTAATGGATGCGATGGATGCTTTACCGGAAAAGTGCCGTGAAGTTTTCGAGCTGAGCCGATTTGAGGGATTGAAATACCGGGAGATAGCAGAACGC
Organism: uncultured Chitinophagaceae bacterium; assembly: GCA_964408105.1. Lineage (GTDB taxonomy): Bacteria > Bacteroidota > Bacteroidia > Chitinophagales > CAIOSU01 > BPHB01. The sequence goes on from CAYOYI010000460.1 coordinate 2,167, forward strand.
CTTTCGATATCTGAAAAGACGGTTGAAAATCAAATGGGAAAGGCGTTTAAAATATTGAGGGAGAAATTGTCCGTTTATTTGAAGGGGACTTTGATCTGGATATTTTTTCACTTTTAAGCTGAATGGAATAGGGGTAAATGAAAACTCAGTTGTCACATAGTTAGGAGAACATGAATCCGGAACCTGAAAAATATGATATTGACCTTTTGACCAGGTATGTGCTTGGCGAGGCTTCTGCCGAAGAAATCAAGCAGGTAGATGCTTGGGCAAAAGAATCTCCGGATAACCAAAAGCTTCTGGAGGAGCTACTTCAATTATCTGATCGCACCGCTTTCAATGCAGAACCTGCGAAGGTTGATACCGGCAAGGCCTGGAGCAAACTCAAGTCAAGAATGGATCAACAAGGAAAGGGTAAAGTCATTAAAATGGAACCCGTCCCGGCAAGCACAGGTTATCGCATACTTTTCAGAATTGCCGCTGCAATTATTGGTGTGTTCTTGATTGCCGCTATTGTTTTCAGGTTTTATCAATCCAATATTGATCAGGTTCAATTTGCTGAGGTCAAATCCGGAACTGAAAAGTTGGTGCAGACCTTGCCCGATGGTTCTACCGTAACTCTAAACCAAAACTCCAGCCTTAAATACCCCACCACATTTGCAGAGAATGAAAGACGAGTCGTATTAACAGGTGAAGCATTCTTTGACATTGAAAAAGACTCTTTGCATCCTTTTATCATTGAAGCAGGCGAAGCGGAAATTAAAGTACTAGGCACTTCTTTTAATGTGCTTGCATATCCTGAGCGTGAAAACATTGAGGTGATCGTAGAAACCGGGGTTGTTCAATTAAGCGGGAGAAATCAACCGAAGGTCATAAAACTGACTGCGGGAAACAAAGGGATTTTCTCCAAAGCAACTTCCCAACTTTCATTGCTGGAAAATGATGAAGTAGGCTATGCATTTTGGAGAATTAAAAAATTAGAATTCAGAAACACTTCCTTAGACGGGGTGGTAAAAGCGCTTAACGAATATTATCATGCTGACCTATCGTTCGAGAATGAAAGCATCCGCGACTGCCAGTTCACAGCCACTTTTCAGGATGATTCACTCAATACTATCCTCGATATTTTGACCACCACCTTCCATTTGGGAATCGAGGAAGGCGATTCTGGAAAAATACTCACCGGTACCGGGTGCGGCAATGAAACGCTTTAATCTCTTCCT
>CAYOYI010000461.1:0-3381 GCA_964408105.1 uncultured Chitinophagaceae bacterium
TCCGGGAAAATGTAATCGCTATTCACAAACTGCCACAATCCAATGGTAAAAGAAGAGATGTCACCAAGTACAAGCTGGCGAATTTGAACAATGTCCTGCGTTGTTATTCCGTTTGAGCCGGTAACATCGGCAGCAATTATTTTAAACGGAGAACTTAACGATTGAACAGCGAGGATATGCTTCCTGATCAGCGGAATATCACCGGTAGTAACACCATTAAAATCAGGGTTATCTGCGGACTTTGATGCGGCTATAACATAATCGCCCCACATGGCTACTTCAAAACTATAGGTGCCGTCACTTGCAGTTGTCGTTGTCCGGTCATCATCACCGGAAAGTGTGAGCGTCACGCCTTCAATTGGAATATTTGTTTCCGTAGTAACCGTACCATTGATAGTTACAGTGCAGTTGATTGGAGTAAATTGACATGTGCCGGCAACACATTCATCAATTGTACAAGACAGCGCATCATCACATTGGCTGTCAACACCACATTCGCCAAGCAGAGGTTTGAGGCACCATGAGTTGAGAGAACCGGCTTCTCCGGTTGCCATGTCACGCACGGTCAGTTTCCACACGCCATTGAAGGATTCTCCATTAAAATCGGAAAGTGGTTCAAAAGAACTCGCTGGCTGAAAACCCGAAACAGGGCATTGAAGAAAAGCATCATCACTGAAGGTGCCTTGAATATCAGCATAGGCTCCGCAAATTCCCTGATATAGATTTACCGAAGTTCCCAGGGGGCTTTCAAGGTTTATTTCAATATCCCCGGAAACGGGATGGGAAATGTCCACCACGACTTTAAGTGTATGAATAACTCCTATGGAACCGACAATTTCAAGTGAATCAGTAATGCCTGTTGTACTTCCATCTGGTATCGGGAGAGAAGAGTTGGAACAGAACTTAGAAGTCGGCTGTTCGCATGTCAGGCTGAGTTCGAAATTGCCTGTTTGGTTAAAAGTTCCGCTTATGTAGATCAGATATACTTTTGCACTGTCGGAATTGAAGATGACCGATGACTTTCCGCCCGGGCAATTAAAGTCATCATCATTTTCATAAAGGCAGCCAAGATTGGTGCAACTGTTTTCAAATACAATGATCTTCGTGTCGAAATCCGTGTTATCGCTGCAGGTGCTTAAAGTGATGCGCTGGCCGTTTCCTATAAAAGAAAACCAAACACCATTATTGGTGACGATTCCATTCCAACAGGAATTTATAGTTTCAGATGTTGCGTTTCCGGTGGTGCCTTGAAGTGACTCTCCACAGGAGATTGGAGATGCCGAAAAGCAATCATCATTGGCCGGTTGAGCAATCGTTTTTGATACGATTAACAACGCGAAAACAATCCATAAAGCAACGTGCGGTAAATGGTTTTTCAACGGGCGAAAGAGATTTTCAAGAATTCTCTTTTGTTTTTCGAATTATAATTTAGGCAAGTTCGCGCTTATTGGCAAACTCTTATGGCTGCAACCAAAACTGATTGCAACGGCAAACAGGATTGCGATACCAATAAGTGTAATCCTTAGATTCCACCATCACTCCAATGAACATTCCGTACATAATGTTTGGATTATTGGCCGTTGCTTTTCTTACATTCAGTTTGTGCAGCGTGTAGAGATCAGCGTATATCTTGCCGCCTTCTTCTATGTCAACTCCAAGATTGGCATAAATGACTACATCAAGAGTATCAGGATTCACCTTGTTATTTTTTCCAAGGTCAAGCTGCTTTTTGATCCTCACCTTTGTGCATGGTGAAGTAAACTTGATAGTGGCATTGTCTTTCGTGTTGATATTTTCAATATCCAGAACAGGTTGTGTGAAGATCACTGTAGAATTCAATCCGACAACTATTCCCGCGTAAACCGATCCGTTAAGCGTTACCGTAGTATTGGATGGAATATTGATACTCAAATTGCTCGGATTATTATTGAATTCAAAAGGCGGCATTGGAATACCTGCTGCATCTGGTATCTGGTTAGTAACCACGCTGCCTCCGTTCAAAATGATAATATCACTCTTAAGGAATGTTGAAGGAGCAGTCATCTGGCTGCTTATTGTCAGTTTGCCTTTTCCGTACTTCTCAAAAACGCCAACGCCACCTGAAAATACGGTGCTGCGTTGCATAGTTGCTGCTTTCTCTGCGTAAATCGTATATGCGGAAAGCAGCTCGGTTACATCATAAGTGAGAGTGTAGGAATCTTCAGCTATGCAACCAGTTGCTCCTGTGGCAGTGACCGTATATGTTCCTGATGCTGTTACTTCGATTGATTGTGTTGTATCACCAGTTGACCAAATGTAGGAAACTGCTTTTGATGAATTAGCTTTAAGCACAACCGCTTCGCTCTGGCAGAAAAGAGGGACTTCGCTCTTGATAATATTCAGATCCACTAAGTCCGGAAGGTGGAAGCAAACTCCATTGGCGCATGAATCTATGGTGCATGGATCACTATCATCACAATTGAGCGGATCGGTGCAGCAATCTGGAATCGGAGTGTGAACACAAATTCCGCCTCCGATACATTCGTCAATAGTGCATTCATCGAAATCATCACAATTTATTTCCAGGAAAACGCATGAGCCATTAAAGCATTTATCAATGGTGCAGCTATCCAAATCATCGCAAATAATGGATGTTGAAAAACATCCGGCCTGCGGATGACAACTATCCTGTGTGCAGGGATCAAAATCATCACAGCTTATATCAGTGTAAAAACATCCCGTTTGAGCATCGCAGCTATCGAGTGTGCAAACACTGTTGTCATCGCAGCTTATATCAGTATAGAAGCATCCGTTTAAAATATCACAACTATCAAGTGTACATACATTATTGTCATCACAACTGGCCGCAGGGTAGAAGCATCCTGACTGTGCATCGCAGCTATCGAGTGTGCAGGCATCGTTGTCGTTGCAATCCACATCGGTGTAAAAACAGCCGGCTTGTGTGTCGCAACTGTCAATCGTGCAAACATTAGTGTCGTCACAATGCACATCCGTATAGAAGCACCCCGTTTGAGAATCACAGCTGTCAAGTGTGCAGGCATTGCTATCATCGCAATCCACATCTGTATAGAAGCACCCTGATTGAACATCGCAACTATCGAGCGTGCAGGCATTGTTATCATTACAATCCACGTCCGTATAAAAGCACCCAGAGTCGGTATCGCAACTATCCAATGTGCACGCGTTATTGTCATCACAATTCACATCAGTATAGAAACAGCCTGATATTGGGTTGCAGCTATCGAGCGTACAGGCATTATCGTCATCACAGATTACCGTAACAAAAATGCACTGACCGTCTTCGCAAATATCAATCGTGCATGAATCGTTGTCATCACAGCAGATTTGGAGATTAAGGCAATTGCCGCCATTACAAAGATC
>CAYOYI010000462.1:0-3339 GCA_964408105.1 uncultured Chitinophagaceae bacterium
GGATTTGGGAAATACCGTTGTGGTTGTGGAGCATGAGGAGGAAATCATTCGAGCATGTGATTATTTTATTGACCTTGGACCACTGGCAGGTGCTAACGGAGGTGAAGTTGTTTTTCAGGGTACGCTTGATGACGTTTTCAGTTCAAATAAGAGCCTTACAGCTGCCTATTTGAGCGGCAAGATGAAAATTGATACTCCTTCCAAACGCAGGAAAGGTTTGAATTATATAGAAGTTATTGGCGCCTCTCAACATAATCTTAAAGACATCAGCATAAAAATTCCTCTGAATACACTTACTGCAGTTTCCGGTGTGAGTGGTTCCGGTAAGACCACTTTGATCAAGCAAATCCTTTACCCTGCTCTAAATCTTCAATTAGGTGGATTCGGTACCAAACCCGGAACATTCAAAGAGCTGAAGGGCGATATCAAATCGCTAAATCATATCGAGATTGTTGATCAAAATCCGATTGGGAAATCTTCCCGTTCAAATCCGGTGACTTACATAAAAGCCTATGATGACATCCGGGAGTTATTTGCTTCGCAGCAGTCATCCAGACTGAAGGGCTTTCAGCCCAAGCATTTTTCATTCAACGTTGAAGGCGGACGTTGCGATGCATGTAATGGAGAGGGCGAGCAAATTGTTGAAATGCAATTCCTCGCTGACGTTCATCTTGAATGTGAAGAATGCAAAGGAAAGCGATTCAAGGATGAGGTGCTGGAAGTCACTTACAAGGGGAAGAATATTTACAACGTGCTTGAGATGACCATTGATGAGGCTTTGGATTTCTTTGACGAGCAAAAATCAATTCGTGAGAAACTGCAGGTGCTTGCCGATGTCGGTCTTGGGTATGTAAAGCTTGGTCAGTCTTCAAATTCACTTAGCGGTGGAGAGGCGCAACGCGTGAAGCTTGCTTATTTCCTGAGTAAAGGCACCACCGAAGGTAAGGTTCTGTTCATCTTTGATGAGCCAACAACCGGTTTACACTTTCACGACATCAAAAAACTTCTAATTGCGTTCAACGCTCTTATTGAAAAAGGGCATACGGTGATCGTGATTGAACACAATGTTGAAGTGCTGAAAAATGCCGACTGGATAATTGATCTTGGACCGGAAGGTGGTGATGCAGGAGGGCATCTCCTTTACCAGGGAGCACCGGAGGGTTTAGCGGATTGTAAGGAATCTTATACTGCGTCTTTTCTAAAAGAAAAACTTAAGTAGTCTTGTATCTCAATACTCAAGTCTTGATCCTATTACGGCAAACTCGCCTTCAACTGATCATATCGCGTATCAAAGGTTCCGGTTCCACTACAACCTTCAGTAACCTTTTGCGCATTGATGTTATCCACCCGGTTATCAGGGTTTGGATGAGTGCTGAGAAATTCAGGAGTTGAGCCGGCTTGTCCAAGGTCAATCAGCTTCTGAAAGAAACCACCGGCACCGGCAGCGTTGTAATCAGTCCCACAGAGATATTTTACAGAAAAATTATCAGCCTCTTCTTCGTTGTCCCTTGAAAACTTTAATGCAATAAGTCCTGCTGCTATTTCTCCTAGCAACGCGCCATTATCTCCAAGTACGACTTGAAGCAGTAGAGATATTCCATAAAGTTTGGTAAGCTGTTCGGTAGAGTGGCGTTTATCAGCATGAGCAATTTCATGTCCCAAAACTCCTGCAAGCTGATCTTCACTGTCAAGAAATTTTATCAGGCCGGTATAGACATAAATATATCCGCCCGGAGCACAGAAAGCGTTTAAGACATTATCATCATGAACGATCTTAAGCTGCCACACAAATTCATTTTTATAGGTGACACTGCCGGAATTAAGGATAGAATCTTTCATCCTATTTAAATGTCCATAAGCTTCACTCCATTGGCTTTCATTCAACAGCGGATATTCCGAAGGATTGAGTGCGATTGTGTCCGACAGTTGCTTGCCGAGTGTTATATCATCTTCGATTGAGAAGATGTTAAATCCGCCATCTTCACTGCAACTATTTAAAGTCATCAGCAGACCCGCAGTCAGGATACTCAATAAAAACGTTTTCTTCATTGTTAGCGATTTCGTTTGCGAAGATAGACGAGCCGAAAGTTATTTTGCATTAAAACTACAAACGACAAACCACAAACAGAATATATTTGCCCGAAAGAAGTAATATGCTCCAGCAGGGTTATATAGTTGAGAATAAAGAGCAGGTTATTGCGGCTCTGAAAAAGAAAAATTTTAATGATCTGAAGTTGATTGATGAGGTGATTGAGATCGATGCGCTAAGGAAGAAGCTGAAATATCAGTTAGATACTACTCTGGCTGAATCAAATCAAATCTCAAAGCAGGTCGGGAAACTTTTTGCTGAGGGGAAGAAAGACGAAGCCGAACAATTAAAGTCACGTTCCGGTGAATTAAAGGAAACCTCGAAGAAAATCCATGAGCAGTTAGATAGCACAGAGCAAACATTGCGTGATAAATTGGTGCTGATCCCAAATTTGCCGCATGAGTCTGTACCAGTTGGAAACACTCCAGAGCAAAATCAGAAAGCTGCAGAAGGGGGTACAATTCCATCTCTTGCAAATGATGCGGTTCCCCATTGGGACTTAATAGAGAGGTATGACCTTGTTGATATGGAACTGGGCACCAAGATCACTGGTGCTGGATTTCCTGTCTTCAAAAAGAAAGGTGCCAAGCTTCAACGGGCGTTGGTTCAGTTTTTCCTCGATGAAGCGATCAAAGCTGGATATGAAGAAGTGATCCCGCCATTTCTGGTGAATGAAGAGACTGCATTCGGTACAGGACAACTCCCCGATAAGGAAGGGCAGATGTATGAGACCAGCATGGATAAGCTTTACTTAATACCAACTGCCGAAGTGCCGGTTACAAATATTTTCAGGGATATGATCCTTGAGGAAAAGGAGTTGCCGGTAAAAAGGGTAGCACATTCACCATGTTTTAGAAGGGAAGCCGGTTCTTATGGAAAGGACGTGCGGGGATTAAATCGCGTTCACCAGTTTGAAAAGGTTGAAATAGTACAGATTCAAAAGCCAGAGTTGTCCTATGAAACCCTGGAAGAAATGGTTAAACACGTGAAAGGTCTTCTCGAAAAGCTGGAATTGCCTTATCGTGTGATGAAACTATGTGGAGGCGACATGAGCTTTGCCTCCGCTTTGACGTATGATATGGAAGTTTATTCTGCAGCACAGGAGCGGTGGCTTGAAGTCAGTTCTGTTTCCAATTTCGAAACGTTCCAGTCAAACCGGATGAAGCTGCGGTACAGGGGTAAGGATAATAAAACTCATTTAGCTCATACACTGAATGGCAGCGCCCTTGCTCTGCCGAGAATTGTTGCTG
>CAYOYI010000463.1:0-3335 GCA_964408105.1 uncultured Chitinophagaceae bacterium
TTGCAACCTTTCCGGTGACAACACTTAAGCCGTCAATGAAAATGGATTCAAAAACATTGAAGAACACGTTGGATACAGCCATTACCGGTTTCACAATGATGGCATCATACAATTCATCCACGTAGTATTTGTTGTAGATAAGCTTCTTTAAGAATGAAGCAGGCTCCCCTTCTTTTTCATAACCGGCAAAAATCCTGCTGGCTGCAAAAATTATAATCAGCACTGCAGCCACGGTTATTCCTATCAACATCCACTCTGTGGCATGTGACAAATGCGGATGTTCAATTCCCAAGGTTGCATGAATTTGTTCGGTGCCTTCATAAATGGGATGTAAAAACTCGTTCAGTAAATGTGGTGCATGTAACAGTGCCGGTAATCCTATAAAACCACCAACAACCGAGAGTACTGCCAATACAACCAGCGGGAATGTTATCAAAGCCGGTGATTCGTGTAAATGATGCTCCTGCTCATGGGTGCCCCTGAATTTGCCTGTGAAAGTCAGGAAGAAAAGGCGGAACATATAAAAAGCTGTAAGCAGCGAACCAATCAGCAACAGTCCCCACGCAACTTTACTATGCATGAATGTATGAGCGAGAATTTCATCTTTTGAGAAAAATCCCGATAAAGGTGGAATTCCCGAAATAGCTACAGTGGCAATAAGGAAGGTGACAAAGGTTATCGGCATGTGCTTTCGCAATCCTCCCATATTGCGCAGATCCTGTTCATGATGTAAAGCATGAATAACACTTCCTGCTCCAAGGAACAAAAGCGCTTTGAAGAAAGCATGTGTCATCAGGTGGAACATCCCGCTGGTGAATGCGCCAACGCCAAGAGCCGCAAACATATATCCCAACTGGCTTACAGTTGAGTATGCCAGCACTTTTTTAATATCATTCTGGAACAAGCCGATAGTTGCTGCAAACAAAGCCGTGGCAACTCCGACAACCAGGATCAAAGTAAGCGCTGCCGGAGCAAGCGTGTAAATCACATTGGAGCGGACAACAAGATAAATACCTGCAGTCACCATCGTGGCAGCATGGATAAGCGCAGATACCGGAGTCGGGCCTGCCATCGCATCAGGCAGCCAGGTGTAAAGCGGTATCTGAGCGCTTTTACCCATTGCACCGATAAAGAGCAGCACTCCGATAGCTACTAAAACCGGTGCACCCATGGAGAGCTCACCGCTATTGAATTTTTCAATCACCGCGTCAAACACTTCGTGATAATTCAGCGAGCCGAAAGTTGTCCAAATCAGCAGCATGCCGAGCAGAAAACCCAAATCACCGATACGATTCACGATGAAAGCTTTCTTAGCAGCGTTGTTGTATTCATGGTTCTTGAACCAGAAACCGATGAGGAGGTACGAACATAATCCCACACCTTCCCAGCCAACGAACAGTAATAGATAATTACTTCCGGTGACTAACAGCAGCATAAAGAAAATGAACAAGTTGAGATAAGCGAAGAATTTGTTGTGCCCTTCATCGTCATGCATATAGCCCATGCTGTAAACATGGATAAGGAACCCTACCCCCGTAACCACCAACATCATGATAAGCGAGAGCGAATCAACCTGGAACGCAAACGAAACTGAGAAATCTCCCACTGCCATCCAGTCAAATACCGTAACTACAACTGAGTTATGGGGATGGCCAAGATGCTCCAGGAAAATAGCGCAAGTAACCAGGAAACTTCCTAAAACTGCACCACTTCCAACTACGCCAGAGAGCGTCTTGGGAAGTTTATCCCTTAGCAGCCCATTGATAACAAAACCAATAAGCGGAAGAATCGGTACCAGCCAAACGAGATTTACCATTTCAGTTTATCCAATAGATTAATGTTCACAGATTGCATATTCCGGTATATCATCACAATGATCGCCAGCCCTACCGCTACCTCTGCAGCAGCTACCACCATCACAAAAAACACAAACAACTGCCCCGCAGGATCCCCTTTATAAGCAGAAAATGCCACGAACAACAAGTTCACGGCATTCAGCATAATTTCAATACACATCAAAAGGACAATCGCATTGCGTTTTAGCAACACTCCCGTCACTCCTATCGCAAAAAGCGTTAGGCTCAGGTAGATGTACCAGTCGAGCGGGATTGTTTTAAGGGCAGAGAGTTCGGTCATTTACGATTGTAGATTTTAGATTTTAGATTGAAAAGCCCGGCACAAGCTTGCGCCAGTCTCACGTCTAAAATCTCACGTCTCATATCCATTTTCAATCTTTTCTCCCTAAAACAACCGCTCCTACCATAGCGGATAGAAATAAAATAGAAACCACTTCAAACGGGATCAAAAATTCGTTGAATAAAGCTTTTCCTAATTCCCCAACATAACCAATCTGCGTAACCGGATACGCGGCTTGTGCAACCTCGATTGTCTCACCGCTTCTTACGATTCCCCCGACCGTCATCAAGAAAAGCAGCCCGCCACTTAAGGCTGCCGCTACTTTCAAAATAGCGGAAGATTGAGGCTCTGCCTCCTTGTTCAGATTGAGCAGCATCACCACGAATAGGACCAACACCATAATTGCTCCTGCATAAACGATTACCTGAACAACTGCAAGGAACTGCGCATTCAGGATAACAAAATGAGCCGCAATGCAGAAGAAAGTAAGGATGAGATATAAAATTGAATACAATGGCCGCTTTGACGCGACAACCATTACTGCGCCTAACAGTGCTATTGCCGAAATTCCGAGAAATGCTATTTGGTTCAAGCTCATTTCCCGAAATCCGAATTTACCTTGTACGAATCCATCCGCTTTACCACAGATACGCGCTTGTCTTTGTCAACCGGCTCCACTAAAATGTCCTTGCCATAAATAAAGTCTTCACGATTGTATGCCGAAGGCGTTATGCGGTCAGTCAGGAAGATGGCCTGCTTGGGACAAGCTTCTTCGCACAATCCGCAGAAGATGCAACGAAGCATATTGATCTCATACGTCTTCGCATACTTCTCCTCCCGATACAAGTGCTCCTCACCTTTCTTACGTTCGCCTGATGTCATCGTAATTGCTTCTGCAGGACAGGCTACTGCACAAAGTCCGCATGACGTGCATCGCTCTCTTCCCTGCTCATCACGCTTCAATACATGCATTCCACGATATACAGGACTGAACGGACGCTTTTCTTCCGGATATTGATAAGTGCGTTTCTTTTTGAAGAAATGACTGAAGGTGATCTTCATCCCGCCCAGTATTGCAGGGAGATATATCTTCTCCATGAAGGTCATGTCCTTCTTGACGACTTTCTTGGAACGATTGGTGAGTGGCTGCATGACTGGGATTAATGGATTTGTGTGATTTTAAGATTAGTTACAGCCTT
>CAYOYI010000464.1:0-3329 GCA_964408105.1 uncultured Chitinophagaceae bacterium
TAATTGCGAATTAAATCATCATCAATTTCAAGAGGAGGAAAAGAATCCGGGCTTGAGATGAATCCAATGGCTTTTATTGATGGAAATTTTAGCGGTGAAATTTTCAGGAAGTTTTTGAAATACCTTTCGGTAGAATAGGAATTGAGATAGAATTCGTTCAGCTTTTGCTTCCACTTCTTGCTGTACGGTGTATAAACTGTGTAAGGCTCGCCATTGTCTTTTACAACTTCAGATTTTTCAAAAATCACCTGGTCTTTGAATGTGTGAAAAGATATTCCCTTTGCGTTGAGCAATTCCTGAATTTCTTTATCTCTTTGGATTGCATAGGGTTCATAGTCGTGATTGGTAAGTACTTTTTCAATCCGGTACTCTTTTATCAGTTCTTTCCATGCATCAATTGGCTTTGCATGTTTGACAAGAAGAGCGCTTCCGAGTTGATTGAGTTGCAAGTTGATCTTTGAAAGCGATTGATGGATGAATTCAATTCTTCGGTCATTTTTATCCTCCAGGTCATCGAGAATGTTCTTGTCAAAAATGAACAAGGGCAAAACCTTTAAGCTGCTTTTTAAGGCATGATATAATCCTGCGTTGTCATTCAGACGCAAGTCGCGCCTGAACCAGAAGATGGAGATCGGATCCTTCATTAAGTCCTAAAACAAAGAACTCAGGAAATTGTTACTGAGTTTTGAAGAATTTGAGAAAGCGTTGAGGAAACTGGATTAGCGTAGCGTTTTTCTTCAAACCGATTAACCCATCTGATACCGGCTACTGCATTAGTGAGGAATATTTCGTCAGAACGCTTCAAGTCTCCCACAGTTAGTTTCTGTTCCCTGATCTTGAAATTGTTCTTTCGTGCAAGCAGCAGAATTTGCTTTCGCATGACTCCGTCAACGCAACCCTCGCTTAAAGGAGGTGTGGTGATGAGGTTTTTTTTAATGACAAATAGGTTTGAACTAGTAGCCTCACATGCGTTGCCTTTTGAATTCAGAATGATGTTGTCATCAACTTTTTTCTTTTTACAATCTAAAGCTGCCATTACATACAGAAGTGCGCTGCAGCTTTTGAATGTTGATGCGGCACCAATAGATTTTCTTTCCTGATCAAAAAGGCCAAGCTTTAATCCTGTTTTGTTCAAAGCAAACAGGGTTCCTTTCAAAGGCTCAACTTCTATAAGATAACTTGCGGAGTTAGAATCCGGTTTGTACTTCCCCAGGCCGCCCCGGAATACCGTAACTCTGGCTGACCAATTCTTGCCTCCAGCATTTTTGGATACAAGTTCCAGGATTACCCGGTTTAAAAAACTTTTGGAAAAACCGGAGGGCGGCTTGATAGATAATACAGCAAGTCCGTGTTTTAATCTTTCAAAATGAAAGTCAAGAAAGGGAATGTTATCACCCGAGATGACAATTGTTTCAAAAAGTCCATCACCATACCTAAATGCGCGGTTCTTAACATGAAGAAAGGCTTCTTCATCATTGAGGATTTTTCCGTTGAAATTGATGTATCGCAATGCTCAATTTACCAATTCGAGATTAGAAGGCATGGAGTAGTTCCATTCATTAATAGTGAACTTCCATCTCATTGAAATTTTTTCAGCTAAAGTGGATGACATGCGGTATTTATTCTTTTTATAGCCTTCCTGGGAAAGTATATGACGTTCCATGCCTGGCTTTACCTTTTTAAAGTCGGGCAGCGACAATTGTGAATAAATTGACTCCAGCGTTTCAAGCGCATTCTCCTCCAAATCCTCGAAACGAACTTCCACCAGATTTCCTTTTGGGACCAAAGCTCTTTCACTCAAATATCGTTTGATGATCCTTTCATACACCCAGAAAATATTTTCCTCTAAGTCCTCGGGTGAAATGGTTTGCAGTTGCAACGGAGGCATCGAAGTGTTCAGCAGCTTTTTGGTTGAAATGAAAACCTTGTAAGGGTTTCGATGAATGTAAACAAATTTGGCATCGGGGAACATTTCAAGCAAGAGCTTGATTCGCCCGGTGTGAGGAGGATTTTTGGAGATGAATCTTTTTCCTTTGGTATAGATCAGCGCCTTTTTTATAAGCCTGAAATATTTCTTTTTCCAGAAGTTTCTTATCTCTTCATTCACCCCATTGAACTCGACATACTTTTCATAGTATTCTTTGGTACGTGTAGGGAATATCCAGAAATTATAGAAGCTGTACTGGTGCGTGTTAGCAATCGCAAATTCATCCTCCTGTGGAGAATCGGTGGCTATGGCCATATTATCCGATGCCCGCTTTTCCGGAAGATTTTTTGTCATGAACCTTTTAAAAAGCCATTGTCCGCCCAAAACCAATTCGGGAAAAACCGTTTGATATGTGGATACGAATCCCGCAGAAGGATCTTCGCAAAGCAGGTTATGCAAATAGGTTGTGCCGCTGCGCCAATGACCGAGTATGAAAATCGGAGGCTGCTCAATTTTAAAGTTTTCCACTTCACGGTCGTAGCGTAAATGTTCCCACCAGCGCATTGGCTGGCCCATCAGGCTAAAGCCAATTGAAAATAGCGTCTTGAGATAATAGGGCGGCTCAACCCTGTTCCCCTTTAGTGTTTTAAAAACGTTCCCTGTCGCGCTTCCGGATATGGTAGAAATAGGGAAATCAAAATCTCCTTTTGACATTCAAATTCTTTTACAGAAACTTCTTTACTCTTAAATCCTCTGATTTTTCCGGACGCAAAAATAATGCACTGTTCGGACCTTCATTGAAAAGTAAATCCACAATGCTAAGGTCCTGAAGGAAGCCAGTCCGATCCTGAAAAACCTGGTGATACCCTGGTAAGTGATCAAACTCCGGTGCATGGTTCGGGAGCAGCTTTGATCTCATGTCAACAAAAGAATTTCCGGTCTCTTTTACAAATGTTTTGGTGAAATCTATTGTAAGGTCAATTTTGAGCAACCTGATTATAACCTTTAAGAGCTCAAGGTTGAATGTAAAAAGAAGGTCAAATCTTTGCCGGTAAAAATGTTCAAACATGTCCTCATAATATTCAAAATACGGTGAATTGCGATAGCATGAACATAAGCTGCTCCAATGAATTTTTTGCCAGTCTGAATCATAGGCTATTTTCACTTCGGAAAATTTGGTTCGTTGGTTCCTCCCGTGTTGCAAAGGGATTGTAAGCCGTAGCTTGCCATCCGGTCCGGCAATGTAGCAGCGATTGCGATAGGTTGATTTTTCAAAATTTTCGTGAAGCTCAATCAGAACGGATTCATACTTTAGCGCATGGATAAACCACGATATTGGCGGCAGGTAATGAAGCTCTATCAAAAGGCAATTGGCCATAGTGGCTCAAATATATTGCTTAAA
>CAYOYI010000465.1:0-3322 GCA_964408105.1 uncultured Chitinophagaceae bacterium
CATAAAAGAAAAATTAGCCTGACATCCGCCACGTGTGCAAGTGCCTTTTGTCCAGTAGGTGATGCCATGCTTATAGTATGCTTCGCAGCTATTCGTATAAGTTTTACCATCGCAACCACACACTGGGTCAATCACGGCAGGACATACCGTCAGTGAATCAATCACCGTTGGATCGTAGCAAGTCGGACCGGCATTCACCTCGAGGTTCACGCAATAAGTGTCGGTACAATTATGAATGGTGTCTTCAACAATGAGGCACACTAAATAATTACCGGGCACGAGATAAGTGTGTGAAGGATTTGCAACGTGATCCATTCTTCCGTCCCCGAAATTCCAGGTAAAGGATGTTGCATTTCCGCTGGACTGATTGTTGAATTGCACGTCATAACCAATGGGGTTAGGCTGAACATTGAAGGTGAAAAATGACTTACAAGCAGCGATGTTCTGTTGACTGCACGGTCCATGTGTCCAGTTGGAGAGGCCGTTGTTAGAGGCGAAACACGCGTTGCTGTAAGTGACTCCATCGCATCCGCAAACAGGATTGTAATTGGATGGGCACGGGTTGGTTCTTATCATGGAGCTGTTTCTGCATGTTTGATTAGGTCCGGTGATGTTGATTGAAACACAATAATTGTCAGTACAGTTTTGTGAAGAATCCGAAATGGCGAGGCATACGGTATATCTTCCCGGTGCGCTGTAAGTATGCATTGGATTCCGCGCATTAGAAGTTGTGTTGTCTCCGAAACTCCAATTCGTGAAATGAATGGGACCATTGGATGTATTCGTAAAACTGACATTCAATCCCTGAATGATAAAATTGAATCCAGCTTTACAGGAGTTCGGAGTTGGGCAAGCTCCCTGCGACCAAGATGTTACGCCTGAGTGATAATAAGCCTCACAGGCATTGTTATAAGTTTTGCCATCACATCCGCAAACCGGATCTATCACTGTCGGACATGGAGTGTTATGTGAGATCACCTGCGGATTAAAACATCCCGGAACATTCAGGCTGATGAATTGACAATACGAATCGCTGCAGCTTTGAGCACTATCCGAGATAGTGAGGCAAACTTCAATTATAGCAGGGAGGGAACTTGCAGGAAATGTTTGACTTGGGTTTCTCTGATTCGAAGTTGTACCGTTTCCAAAATCCCAGAAGGAGAAATCAAAATTGCCGGTTGACTTATTATCAAATACAACGGTATAGCCCGAGCCGCTTGCATAAATCGTGTAATTGAAAAGTGCATCGCAATGATTGGTTCCGGGACATGCCCCTTGCGACCAATGAGAAACCCCGCCTCGGAATTTTGCTTCGCAATCATTAGTATAGGTAACGCCATTGCATCCGCAAACCGGATTATGAACTGTTGGGCAGGGAGTCTGCAGGTTGATACGCGAGCTGTCTACGCATGTCGTTCCGGTGGTAGTGAGAGTTACAGATTTACAAATCGTGTCCCGGCAGTTCTGATTATTGTTGGCAACGACAAGACAGATGGTGTAGGTGCCTGCATTACCGTAGGTATGTGTCGGATTTTGCAGAACCGAAAAACTTCCATCCCCGAAACTCCATTCCACGAAGTTGTAATTGCCAATTGAAGTATTTTGAAACGATACCAAAAAGCCCGAAGAGGTTTGGGAAATAGTCAACTGAAAATTCGCCTGACAAAAAACAGAAACGTTGCAAGGCCCTGCAATCCAATTGCTAACTCCGGCATAAAATTCCGCCTGGCAGGCATTCGTATAGGTGACGTTGTTACATCCGCAAACAGGTTGGAATGCCCCCGAGCATTGATGTGAAGAATCTATCAATGAAGGATTGATACACTGGCCGCTAACGTTCAAGCTGAACATCGCCAGAAGCACTGATAATAATATTCCGCTGTAGTTTTTCATATCACCTCGCTATTTCAATTTTCAATGTATTCACTTCACTGTTATCACTTATTGAAAGGAAGTAAATTCCTTTCGGGAAATTTGTCACATCCAGCTTTATTTTTTCCTCGGTCTCTGCATTTCTGACGAAGACTCTTTTGCCCAAAACATTAGCCAGCGAAAGCGTGTAAGCTTTTTGTTTTGGCAATTCAATTGTCAATTGCCCATCGGTTGGATTGGGATAAACTTTCAATTCTTTTTTTGTTATTAACCCGCCATCAGAAGTGAGCAGCTTTTGGTAAACCACCGCTGAATCTTGTTGGGCGCACACCGGAATTTCCGTGCCGTCATTTTGTATCAGGAACACATCCGTGAAAGAGAGGCTAAGCGTTTTCGTGATAAACGTTTTTTGGGCGAGGTTGTCCTCCATCACAAAATTCAATGTGCCGATGTTGCCAGCGATGGTAAGATTAGAATGATCAATCCGGCTGATTGCGCTTTCTATTTTCTGTGCGGAGGGTGAATCTACACTGAGATAAATAATGTCCTGTTGTGGTCCGAGCAATGAGCCGTTGTAGTCAATACCAATCGTTCCGGGTTGAATAAGTTCTCCACTATATTGGACCGAATAAGCAATGCCATAAATATCCTGTGCAGGGATTTGCAGGTCACCAAGTTTTATCGCAACATTAACTGCCGAACCAACCGGGATGCTGTCAATAATTTCAAAGTACAGCGGGATGTCATTGAGATTGAGGCATCCGTTGCCCGAGCCTTTAGGTGTTGACATCGCTCCGTAATTTTTTTCAATAATTCTTACATCGTGACGGTTGATGATGCCATTGCCGTCACAATCGGAGTGATTATAGTTTATTCCCCCGGGGTGATTGGCAATTCCGATTGATGATACCCACGGAGTGGAAGGAGCGGGATGAGGCAAATTGGATGTATCAATTCTTATTGGGCCGATTGCGCCATACGCGAGACCAACATAAAGCAAGTCTTTATTATTTACTGTGCCATCGTTGTTTGCGTCACCTGGAAATACGCAACCCACACAAACTCTTTTAGTAATTGAATCCAGGCATAATGGGTTGTTTGGATCAGAAACCTTCAGCCGAACAAAATACTCCTTGCGTGTTTGATAAGTATGAGTGACGGTTGTGTTACCACCCTGGTTAATTGAGCCATCACCGAAACTCCATAAGTAATTTGTCGGACTGCCGGTTGAGATACTATGAAACGTTGCTGTGAATCCGCTGACGGTGAAATTAAAATCGGCACTGCAGGGTTGCCCATAGCTCCGCAGGCAGAATAATATTCCGCAAGTAAAGAAAATGAAACTATAGGCTCTTGATAACATTTTGTGATTTTATACAACGTAAATATACCCTTTGATTTTCCCAAAGACCAATAACAAAAAAGCCAACTTTCCGATAAAAACGCGAAG
>CAYOYI010000466.1:0-3322 GCA_964408105.1 uncultured Chitinophagaceae bacterium
GGTATCGTGAATCCATATTGCGGAGCCTCCGATGGTGCAATCTTTACATCAGTGAGCGGAGGCAATGCACCTTATACTTACACATGGAGCAACGGAGCATCAACACCTTCATTGAGCAATTTACCGGCTGGAGTATATGATGTTACCGTCACTGATGCTAACGGATGTTCTGCCGCAGCAACCGCAGTGGTAAATAATATCAGCGATCTCGACTTACAGGCTTCTGTAACAAATAGCCTTTGCGGTTCTAACGGGACAGGAGCAATTGACCTGACCGTGACCGGAGGAACTGCTCCATATAGTTATACCTGGAGTACAAATGATACTACTCAGGATTTATCGGGTTTAGGAGCAGGGACATATATCGTTACCGTAACCGATGATGAAGGATGCTCTGAAATTTTAATTATTGAGGTTGGTGAAGACAGCGGATTGAATCTTTCATCTTCTTCCACTTCATCAGCATGCAGTGGTTCCACAGGTTCAGCTTCAGTGACAGTCACAGGCGGCACTGCACCTTACACTTATTCATGGAGCCACGGAGACTCTACTTCTTCAATCAGCAATCTTTCCGCAGGAATTTACAATGTCACCGTGACAGATTTAAATGGCTGCAGTGCGACAGCACAAGTTATCGTCAATGATGCCGGAGGGCCAACACTTAGTATTTCAAAACAAGACGAATCATGTGCTGGCGCAGACGGAAGCGCAACCGTTTCTGCAACAGGCGGAACACCACCCTATTCTTTTATTTGGTCAACCGGAGATTCTACTACAGGCATCAATGGATTATCAAGTGGGATATACTTTGTAACAGTAACCGATCAGGCAGGATGTTCTTCCTCGGAATCAATTGAAGTTATTTCTCCGAATGGAATTATTGCGGGAGCCGATAGAATTGAACCGGGTTGTAACGATGGCGAGGACGGAGGAATTGATTTAACCGTTGTTCAAGGCACGGCTCCTTTCACATTCACCTGGTCAACCGGAGCTTCGACTGAAGACCTTGACAGTATTCCTGCGGGAAATTATGGTGTAACTATTTCTGATGGCAACGGCTGCTCGGTTGCAATGGACATCATGCTTGATGAACCAGATGAAATTCAAATCACGCCTGACATCACCCAGCCAACCTGCAATGGCGATGATGACGGATCAATCACGGTAAGTGTAACCGGAGGTGAACCTCCTTACACTTTCGAATGGGGAAATGGCGATACTACCAATGCGCTTACCGGTCTTGTTGCAGGTGATTATCCGATTACCGTGACTGATGCTAATGGATGTACCGCAACCCAAATTATCACAGTGGAAGAACCTGATACTATTTCGATCACAGTTCAAAATATTACCAATGTTTCCTGTGTTGGCGAAGACGATGGAACAATCACCATTCAAGTTAGTGGCGGCACTGCGCCTTACACTTTTATTTGGTCGAATGGCGACTCCGTGCAGAATCCGACAGGATTAATTCCCGGAGACTATCTTGTCACAGTCACCGATGCGAACGGATGTATGGATTCTTCATCTGTCATCACGGTTGAAGAAGCAGACTCGCTTTTGATGACATCCACAGTGATCCAGCCAACTTGTACTACCACGGGAAGCATAACGGTTGTAGTCACAGGAGGCGAGGCGCCTTATACTTATCTATGGTCAAACGGAAATATGACACCTGTTTTAGGCGGATTGGGCGCTGGCGGGGCTTATGATGTAACGGTTACTGACGCCAATGGCTGCACGGTTATGGAGTCATTTATAATCATTGAGCCCCCGGTAATGGATGTGCTTATTGTGATAACTGATGTTGTGCCTTGTCACGGTGATTCGACCGGTGTCATCTGCGCGAGTGTTGATGGCATCCCGCCTCCGCACTTTTACGAATGGTCAACGGGCGATACAACACCCTGCGTGTCAGGTTTACCTGCCGGGGCATACGCTGTTACCGTTTCTGAAGGGGGTGGATGCGAAGCATTCCTTGACAGCATATTTATCCTGGAGCCTGATGCAATTTCAATTAATCCTGCTTCTGTTGATAGCACTTCCTGTCCCAATTCGGAGGATGGCTCTGCAGCAGTAGTTGCTTCAGGAGGAACTCCTCCTTTTACTTTTGCATGGAGCAATGGTGATACCGGAAATTTTGCCGATGAACTTCCTGTTGGTCCGGTAACCGTTACCGCAACTGATGCCAGCGGGTGCATAGCATCATTAACTATTGACGTTCCGGGGCCACAGCTATTTGATTTCAGCAATTCAATTGTGTTGGGTGTTACCTGCGACACAATGAGTGATGGTTCAATTACTGTGGTCGTCACAGGCGGCACGCCACCTTATTCGTATTTCTGGAATGATTCCACTTTCGGGCCTTCGCTCGACAGTCTTGCAATCGGGACTTACTCGGTGACTGTATTTGATGCGCACGAATGTTCCGCAACCGCAAGCTTTAATGTAACGGGCTTACGCTGCAACACGCCTCCGGTTGCGGTTGATGATACAATTAGGATGTATTCCTGCATAAATGACAGCGCCATCATTAACGTGCTGGCAAACGATTTTGATCCTGATGGTGACGATCTCGTAGTTTCCAGAATTTTCAATCAGCCCGATAACGGAACGGTCAGGATCAATTCCGACCAAACACTCACTTACACTCCCAACTTGAATTTTGTTGGTGTTGATACATTCTCTTATGTGGTGTGCGATGTTGGATTACCGCCACAACTTTGTGATACCGGCACCGTGTTGGCAGTGGTATTGCCCTGTCGTCCGAATATTTCCATACCGAATGGATATTCTCCTAATGGCGATGGCACGAATGATGAATTTGAAATTCCCGGAATCGAGTTCTTCCCTGACAACGAGCTTGACATCTTTAATCGCTGGGGAAATAAGGTAAGAGAGTACAAAGGCTATAATAATACCTGGACAGGGACTAACGAAGATGGAGATCCGCTACCGGATGGCACTTACTTCTACATTTTGAAATTATTCGACTCGGCAAATACTGTTTACACCGGTTATGTTGTAGTACACAGATAATGGACAATGAAAACGAGATTCAAAATACCAATCACGCTCTGCTCCGCACTTCTATTCTCGCTGTTGAATTTTTCTGCAAATGCACAGCAAGATGCGATGTATAGCATGTACATGTTCAACGGGCTTGCTATTAATCCGGCCTATGCGGGTGCTCGTGACAGAGCAACCATTGTAGCTCTGTATCGGCATCAATGGACAGGACTTGAAGGCGCGCCAAAAACCCTTTCAATCAGCGGCCACTCCCCTCTATTGAACGATAAAATCGGATTAGGACTTTCATTGA
>CAYOYI010000467.1:0-3314 GCA_964408105.1 uncultured Chitinophagaceae bacterium
CTTGCAAAACGCTGAGATCAACAGAGTTGCCATCTTCAATCGAAAGCATAGTTCCGGTCAATGATAAATTCTGATCATCCGCACTACCCGGAATTATCACAGAGTTGCCATCGCTGATTGAAAGCGTATTACCGGAAAAGCTCAATGTTTGTAATTCATCTGTTGAGTCTTCAACTGCGTTTAATGAAGATCCGGCATAAAATGCATAAGGAACAGATATCATTTCCGATACTCCCATCAAAGCATAGTTATTTCCACCTGCAGGATCTAATTCAATTTGCAGCCATTTGTTGCCGGTTGGCCAATCAATGGTTTGGAAATTTCCCGTTGGCGCCAGACCCCGGCCTATTTTAATAGTAAACAGTCCGAATTGGTTTGTACCCTCCTTATGTATTTCTGAAAAAACTGTTTGGCCTCCGGATGCGCTGTCAATGATGCTCACCTTGACGCTGATCTGTTGGTTTTCCATGATAGCACCGTTTTCATTTCGCGCCACAGCCTGGTATTTTATCCCCTGGGGAATTTGGGCGTACAGCAATAATGACATAACTGTCAAACCAAAGAGCAGAATGGATTTCATGGGATACATTTTGCAGCTATTAAATGTAGAGACGACTATACTAAGGTAAAACATCCTACTGAAAATTCATACATCGAAGAGGTTGGCTCTAAACGACAAAAGGCGGGTTTTATCCCGCCTTTTGCCAATGCTTTTCACGTGATGTTATGGCTAAAGCATCTTTTTATACGAGTATAATATCAGGTTTGTTCCGGTGGTATTAAATGGCTGTAGTGGTTGCTTTTTTAGCAACGATAACGGATGGTTCTCCAATCACCCCGGCTTCTTTCATGGCCTCCTGAATAGCTGGATTTTGAAGGTGTCTCTCAAGTGCACCGGGATCTTCTGAAGTTGCTGCAACTGCCACTTCATTGGGATCATTAAGGTTGCGCGCGATAGTTACTACCGTCAATCCGTCAGCTGTACGGTCTGCCTCGTGAGCATCGAATACTTTTTTAAAGGTATCAAAATCCTGCACTTTGTGGATCGCAAAGAAGCGGAGATCGGTAGCATTTGCTACGGCTTCATCCATAAATAGGATTTCATAAAAATTTACTTCCGGGGTATCCACTACTCCGGCATTTTGCATAGCGGTTTTTAAATCTTCAGAAGCAACGAATTTTTGTGCCTCTTCAAGGTTGCCGACTTTCGCAGATACCATCACGTAGTTTGGATCATCAATACCCTGAAATAGGCCGAGCGTGGAAAGCTGGTGAGCGCCCCGCACCGAATCATGAGCTTCAAATACAGACCTCCATGTTTGAAAATCCTTCACGTGATGAGAAACAACCATGGTGATGGTTCTTTCGGGCATGGGTGGCTCTTCGGCCGGCACTGCAGTTTCTTCAGCTGTTTCGGTTTGTTGTTGGGTCCCCTGATTGCATGATACCATCATGCTAAGAATGAGACCCAATAAAGCAGGAAAAGAGAGTTTTAAAATTTTCATTGTTTAGGACTTTTGGTTGGTAATAAAATCTGTCGCTAAGGTATATTATTATTATGCAACCTTAATAGTTGCACCCTGGATTTTTTTTTAACCCGGTAGTTAAATGAAGAGTGAACGAAATGCTCAGGCCGCAACAGGAACAAGAAACCGGTGCTTCACCAATTCAAAAGCACCAAAGAAAACGCCAATAAAAAACAAGTCCCCCACGATGGTATAGCGGAAGAATGGGATGGCTGCCGTGTAGCAGGCGATCAACCCTTCAAATGTAGCGGGATAGCCACCGGTCATCCACACTCCGAAGTTTGTAATAATAAAGAAAACCACAGCCGACAACAGTCCACCAGCGAAAAGGGGTAATGGCTTTACATTTGACCTGAGGGACATTCCAATCAAAACTACGAGAAGGAAGCTGATATAAACATAAGGCATGGCTGCATGGATGCCGCTGAATTCGCGCCAGCCGGCTTGAAATGCGATTTCCAAAGCCACATCAGTGAAGAACATTACCAGTAACGGTAAGATCAGCGCCATTTTTCTATTCCGGAAATATGCCCCGCCAAATAATGCCATCGCTGCAACAGGAGCGATATTGGGCACTTCGGACAACAGAAGGCGTAAAAGGCCGGCTACTAAAACAAATGTTGCAACTATCAAGAAAGTTGATTGACGTGATCCTGTTTGCATAACCTGATTTTTTTGTTGCTCGTAAAAATAAGAAACTCTTTTTGGTTGAAAACGATTATTAAGATTGGTTAAAGAAGTATGAATAGCTATAGGAATGCGTTAAATGATAAAGGGCAGTTTTGGCTGAACAGCTTGTTGATATCGGAAGATAATTAACATTTCGATATTGGTTTTTAAGCTACATTTGCTGTCACTTTTACCTACGTAAAAAGAAGTAGAAAAATGCTGGATACTATTCTTAAATATGTTTCGGTTTACCTGGCAAGCATGGTAAAGTTTGTGTTTGGCCCGTTAGCCGGAATAGCACACCAGCTTACCTTTTGGGAAACAGCTGTTTTCACGATTTTCGGGATGATGACAACGGTAATGATCATCATGCTTTTAGGAGGCACCACACGCGAATGGCTTGTTAAGAAGCTTGGTCTGGAAGCCAGGTTTAATAACAGGAGCGAAAGGCTTAAGAACTTATGGCAGAAATGCGGCATTCCGGGAATCGCGTTTATCACTCCCCTTTTGTTGACTCCGATAGGTGGCTCTATTTTGGCAGTCATGTTCGGTGGTTCACGCAGAAAGATTGTTAAGTACATGTTCGTGAGCGCGGTGGTTTGGGGCTTCACTATATCCTTCCTTTTCGACAGGCTTGGATCTGCAGTTTTCGGCTTCTAAGTTTTTTGATTTTCTATTCTTTTCAAATCTTCCGGAGTATCAATTGCCACTGTCTCAAAGGTGGTTTCTCTTACATTGATTCTGTAGCCGTTTTCAAGCCATCGCAGTTGTTCGAGGGATTCTGATCTCTCCAGGGCGGTCGGTGCCAGGTTAATTAATTTTTCTAGGATACCTGTCCGGTAACCGTATATTCCGATGTGCCGGTAAAACTTATGATGAAGGAAAAAATCATCATCCTGCATGCCTGAGAAATATGGAATCGGTGACCTGCTGAAGTAAAGCGCTTCTCCCTTTTCGCTTAAGGTCACTTTTACAACCGAGGTGTTTTTGTATTCTTTAACATTCTTTATTCTTTTGACCAACGTAGCAATCTCTGCTCCATCCTTTTGTAAACATTCTGCCACCAGATTGATCTGCTCCGGTTGAATAAATGGCTCATCACCCTGGATGTTTATAACC
>CAYOYI010000468.1:0-3291 GCA_964408105.1 uncultured Chitinophagaceae bacterium
TCCTGAGATCACTGGCGCGCCTCTTCATCGTTTATGGCGAGAACATCCACCATTGTCAGCACCTTGTCCAGCGCTGCTCTTTCTGAGTCCATCCAGAAATTCATGGTGTCCAGCACGATCAAACGCGGACGTTTTTTCATTTGCTCAATTACGCGAATCTGCACCTGAGGAGTAAGGTTGCCCAGCATCAGAAATTCACTGGTTTTATAGCTTTCCGGTAACACCGGATCGAAATCTGCAAGTACATTTAACTCCGTTGCAAGGGTGGTACGGGTATTCATATCCATGTGGTACTTCCCGGCCCAGAAGAATGATTTTTCACCCTGCCTTACCTGAAGACCATCGGTATTAACCCCCTTACTGTTCAGGTCATCAATTTCCCGTTTAGGAAAATCATCGCCAATAACAGATACCAGCCGGATATCCTTTGTGAAATAAGAAGCAGCCCAACTGATATAGGTAGCCGCTCCGCCTACTATTTTTTCAGTCTTTCCAAAAGGAGTTTCAATAGCATCAAAAGCAACGGTACCGACAACTAAAAGGCTCATTTAAGTTGGTTTAAAGGGCAAATCATAAAAAAAGCCAACCGGTTATGATTGGCTTTTGCTCCTCCTCTAGGACTTGAACCTAGGACCTACTGGTTAACAGCCAGCCGCTCTAACCAACTGAGCTAAGGAGGAGTATCATTTTTCCATCCCGCTACTGGTTAATCCGCCTATGGCGGACTCAACCAACTGAGCTAAGGAGGATTGTTCAAAAAGAACGGACGGCAAATTTAGCTCAAGCGGATAAATAATGCAATTGCACAAGACTATTTGCTCGCATTTTCCGAAAACACTTTGATTTTCCCAACCACCTCCTTCGCCCTTTCCCTTAACACATCTGTGCTCGTTCCAACCACATCATTTGCCAAAGCCACGGCCATTCTCCGATAAGGCCGGGTGGAGGGTTTTCCAAAAACTTTTACATCAATTCTTGGCGCGTCTAATGCCTCTTCGATTCCGGTATAATCCGGACTCACGCCATCTTCTCCGGCAAGAACAACAGCGCTGGCTCCTGCACTGAGCAACTCAATTTTCGGAATCGGCAAGCCAAGTACGGCTCTCAGATGCAATTCAAATTCATTGAGGTTTTGTGTATTCGCAAGTGTCACCATGCCGGTATCATGCGGGCGCGGGGAAAGCTCGGAGAAGTAAACTCCTTCCTTAGCCAGAAAGAATTCCACTCCCCAGATTCCAAACCCGGTGAGTGATTTAGTGACTTTGTCAGCCATTTCCTGAGCATCTTTCAAATCCTTGTCACCAATGGTATGCGGCTGCCAGCTTTCCTGGTAATCACCTCTTTCCTGACGATGCCCGATTGGCGGACAGAAAAGTGTTTTTCCATTTTTCTGTGTCACCGTAAGAAGTGTGATTTCGGATTCGAAATGAATGAACTGTTCAACAATCACTTCCATCAGATCACCACGTGAGCCTTTCATGGCATAGTTCCATGATTTCTCAACATCATCTTCGGTTTTCACCACACTTTGCCCTTTTCCACTGCTTGACATCAGCGGCTTCACGACACACGGAATACCAACTTCCTTCACCGCAGCTTTAAATTCCTCCAAAGTTTTTGCGTAGGCGTAATTAGCTGTTTGCAATCCAAGCTCTTTCGCTGCAAGTTCACGAATTGCCTTTCGGTTCATGGTAAAATTTGCAGCCCGCGCGCTCGGAACGACTTGTATTCCCCTTTTTTCGTAGTCGTAAAATCTTTCTGTGCGAATAGCTTCAATCTCGGGAAGCACAATATCGGGCTTGTGCTTGGCCACCAGGCGATCCAATTCATTCCCATCGAGCATATTGATGACTTCACGGTCATGAGCAACTTGCTGCGCGGGCGCATCATTGTATGAATCAACGGCAATCACATACTGCCCAAGCCTTTGAGCAGCAATGACAAATTCTTTTCCAAGCTCCCCCGAACCAAGTAGTAGTATTTTCTTTTGAAACATAATTTGACAATTAAGTCCTCAAGATAAATAAACCTAAAGAGTTGCCCGCTATTTTTCGTTTTACTTTCCTCGCCAACTGCAACCTTTTATCATTTTTTATTTTTGCCAAAATTTGACAACGATGGACCCGAAATTATTTATTGAAAAAATTCAAGCTTCCTACAAAACAGACGTACCACATATTTACCTCGGTGCCGGAGTGCTGGAGCAGGAAATCGTATCGGATGCAAAGGTTAACCTGCCCTTGAGAATGATGAACCGGCATGGCTTGGTGGCCGGTGCAACCGGAACCGGGAAAACCCGAACACTTCAACTAATTGCAGAACAACTGTCTGAAGCGGGTGTCCCTGTTTTTCTGCTCGATGTGAAAGGTGACCTGTCGGGCTTGAATATCCCGGGCACGACAAATCCCAAGTTGGAAGAGCGAGCACAAAAATTAGGGTTCATGTTTCAGCCTACAGGTTTTCCAATTGAGCTGTATTCTTTGAGCGGCAAATTGGGCGCACCGATGCGTGCTACAGTATTGGAATTTGGCCCGACTTTGTTATCAAAAGTTTTAGAGCTTAACGACACGCAGGAAGGAACACTCTCGGTGGTTTTTAAATATGCAGATGACAAGAAACTGCCACTAGTTGATCTGAATGATCTGAAGAAAACACTCACTTATTTAGCAGATGGTCCCGGCAAGGAAGAGATAAGAGATTCCTACGGAAGAATTTCCACTGCTACCTCAGGAACTATCCTGCGAAAAATCGCGGCTTTGGAACAACAGGGCGTTGGAAATATTTTCGGAGAAACTTCATTCGACATTGATGACTTGTTTGAGCGGGTTGATGGCAAAGGCGTTATCAGCCTGTTGAATATTTCTGATGTCCAAAACCAGCCTGATCTCTACTCGACCTTCTTGTTGAGCCTGCTGGTAGAAATATTTTACAAGATGCCGGAAGCCGGTGACCTGGACAAGCCAAAGCTGGTTTTCTTTTTTGATGAGGCACACTTGCTTTTCAATGATGCATCAAAAGCATTTCTGGAGCAGATCGAACAGATCGTAAGGTTGATTCGCTCGAAGGGGATAGGAATTTTCTTTTGCACGCAATCCCCAATGGATATTCCGGAGTCGGTGCTCGGACAATTGGGAAACCGAGTTCAGCATGCGCTCAGGGCATTTACGCCCAATGATGCGGAGAACCTACGCAAAACAGTGAAAACTTATCCCCGCTCCGATTTTTATGAGATTGACCGCGCGCTCACTTCAATGGGGACCGGACAGGCTTTGATCACAGTACTTAATGAAA
>CAYOYI010000469.1:0-2676 GCA_964408105.1 uncultured Chitinophagaceae bacterium
TGTTTTGCTTTCATTCTTTGAAATGCTGATATTTACCATAGGAAGAATGAAGAAGGTATCTAGTGATTTATCGTTGTGATTTGCTTTCATTCTTTGACATGCTGATATTTACCATAGGGGCTTATCCTTTGCACTGTCTCCGTTGGCCGTTGTGATTTGCTTTCATTCTTTGACATGCTGATATTTACCATAGGACTTTGGTTATACAAATGATCCCTCAGCGTGTTGTGATTTGCTTTCATTCTTTGACATGCTGATATTTACCATAGGTTTGTGACTTCAATACATTTCAAGGCTACTGTTGTGATTTGCTTTCATTCTTTGACATGCTGATATTTACCATAGGGGTTTGTAACCTTTTGCCGCGCTGACTGTCGTTGTGATTTGCTTTCATTCTTTGACATGCTGATATTTACCATAGGGTATTATGTGGTAAGTAGCTGATAAATAAGGCGTTTGGAGAGGTTTTACGATTGGAAAACTGTGGTAAGAACAATAAAGCCCGGCATTGTTTCCGGGCTTTTTGTTTTTTAATTGCCGTTTGGCTTCAGCCAAAGGAAGGAAGCAGGAATTTGAATGGCTTTAGCCAAAAGCATTCTTGGAGTTGGGCTAAAGCCCAAAAATGGAGTAGCAATGTTTTCATCAATCCGTCAGCTAAAGCTGACGGCAATGAACACGGAATATTCAGAACAACTCCAACTGCTGCGGAGTATCGGGCTTCTCCCGCAGCTTGCGCCCACCGAAAAATTGCATCATTCCGAATTGCCGGTCGGTGATCTCAAACAGGATGATCTCGCCTTTTTCAGGAAGGAAATTCTTTACGCGTTTTTTATGCACTTCGGCATTTTCACGGCTGGCGCAGTGGCGCGCATAAATGGAGTATTGCACCATGCCGAACCCGTCATGCAGCAGGTTTTTCCTGAAGCGGCTGTAGGCCTTGCGGTCAGCGCGGGTTTCGGTGGGAAGATCAAAGTAAACGAAGATCCACAAGATGCGGTATTGGTTTAAGCGTGAAAACATAGAAGCCTCAGCTCTGCCAAGCCTCACCCCGTCCCCCGCCTGCCATTCGCTTTGGCGTTTGGCGGGCAGGCTCTCCGAAGCAGAGGGTGTCCGAGCACAATACCATTGAATGGAGAAAGGCAAGGCTGCTCTGTGTAAAAAATATAGTCATGACTAACTCTATTTTTTCATTCGGTGCCGGATTGAAACAGCCCGGACTCCCCTCTTCTTTGGAGAGGGTGCGGGGGTGAGGCTATCACCGGGTAATTCATTTTTCTTGAAACACCCTCATAGCAATCCATCAATGATGCCGTTGTTCTCTGCGCTGCCACCATCAATGGGCTTTTCATCCCGTCAATGGTCACATCGAGCGCGGGAATTTTCAGCAGCTTTTCTTTCCATTCCGGGGTGAGGTCTTCAGGCAGTTCATACCCCTCCGGGTCTCCCCTAAGCGGAGAGAAGCTATCGCGCATGGCGTCTTTGATAAGATTTATAACATACGAATCAACAACGGGACGGTAAGGCTCCATCACGTCATCGGCAAGGCAATAGGCGTTGTATTTATTGCGGTGGAAGATACCAACGGCAGGCAAACACCCGCTTGAAACAAGGCTCCGGGCAATCACCGCTCTCAGTACGGCATAACCGTAATTCAAAGCATTATTGGGTGGTGCGCCATAGCGCGAGCGGATGATATATTTCTCGATACATCCGAAATACTCTTTCCAGTAATGGACGCTGGCCTGCGATTCCATGTTGCCGGTGTCACCGCTTGAAACTTCGGAAGCCCACCGTTCGAGAGGCGTGTGGTTCATGCCCACCGCATAAAGAACAGCCGCCTGGTTCCTGATCTTTGCCTGCACGGTTTGTTTCCAGAGCTGCTTCTTCAGAGGTTCAGAGGCATTTAACTGGCAGCGCAGCTTTTCGGTGTAGGTGTGATTGGCGCTCATCGGCAGCACTAATCCGTTGGGCAGATGCTTTTCATCGCACCACAGGATGGCGGCATTGTTTTGGATCAGCGCATTGATCACTGCATGAGTTACGGTTACCTGCTGGTGATCAATTACTACGATGCCAATATCTTCTATTGGAACAGATTTGGATTTTTTTCCTTCTACTTTGGGATATTCAATTGCCAATTGCGATTGCTGCAAATGCAGGTAGGAGGGATTGCCGAAATAGAGGGTGCGCTTGATCATTGAAACAATAACCTATGTGGTCAATTGGTAAGTGTTAGTAAGCGATAGCCACTCAATTTTACCGCTTGGTTTGATTTTAAAATCCACTCCTTCTATTAAGCAATTAAATTCATCAGGTCGCAACTTTAATCGCGGTTGATATTTTTCGCGATTGAATGCAGTGTCGCCATCGCTTAATTCATTATCCGGTCTTGCCTCAGAATGAAACTGAAGAAATATGTATGCCGTAGGTGAGGTTATTGTTCCACCTTCGTTAAACTTGAAAATTTTGAACAGTCTTCTATTTGCATTATCATTTGCTATTTCCTCTCTGCTTTCTTTGAATAATATCACCTTGTCACCCGCTTTCAGAACCGTTTTAAGATTTAACGTAATCTCGTTTTTACCTTTTCCTTTTTTTAAAGTCTGAAATTCAGGCTCCTGTTTAAGTTGATTGATGTCCTGGATTTCCAGCTTGGCAATATCAAACAGGTTAAGT
>CAYOYI010000469.1:2686-3265 GCA_964408105.1 uncultured Chitinophagaceae bacterium
CCGCGAACAAGTTTGTTTTTACTGTCTTTGCCCTCATAGAGCAGGAACAGGTAATTTTCATCATTTTGGGTGAGGTACTCTTGCTTGTGCGGATGGTGCGAAAGAAATGGTTGAGCGTGTTTTTTTATCGGTAATGCCTTTTCTTTTGAAAGAACGCCCCTGCCCGCTTTTACCCTGCATCGGATGTGCCGGATACTCTTCCCATTGAAATCAACCACTTCATGTAATTTACTGCCCTTGTCTAATTGTTCTTTGATATGATTTCTTAATAGCTCGTCAACAATAAAGTCTTTATTAATATCAATGTCCGCAATCGGTTTTCGTGAAACAATCCAGATTTCATCCTCCCCGTTTTCCTGTTTTACTCTGTATTTCCCGTCAGCATCTTTCAATGCGTATCCGTTGTTATCACGTTCAACGGCTTTAATTGCTCCGAAAAATGTTTCCTTATGCAGGCGCCCCCGAATATTATCCCCTTGCATCACCATTGGTATTTTCTTGTCGTTTTCATCACGCAGGTATTGTTTTGTGTTCTTATCTTTCAGATAAACGATTCGGCCACGCTTTCTTACGTTTTTC
>CAYOYI010000470.1:0-1780 GCA_964408105.1 uncultured Chitinophagaceae bacterium
CCGATGTAACCGCTGACGGTGCAGTTGTTCCACTTACCGTCGAACCGCCCAGTCCTGCGAAAATTCCAAAAGTGGTATTTTCACTCGCGGTCGTACTTGTCGCAGTTGAGATATTTCTTCCCGTCGCACTTCCAACAATATTCAAATTCTTTATAGTGTTGTTATCCGCTGAATTCACAACTGTCGTTGCAAGTGCAATGCGAACAACCGAAGTAAACGTAGTTGTGTTTGCTGCTGTGTTCTGAAGCGTCAGATTACGGTTGATTCCCATAGAATTCGGGTTGTCACCGTCAATCGTAACATTGTCAGCACCATTAAGTTCTATCAATCCGCGACCTTGTGCTGATAATCCTGAAACGCTGATTCCGTCAGCTGTCGGACGTATCAGAATTGACGTATAGACTGCTGCACCTGCGCCGCTGCTGTTGACGACAACCGTGCCGGGTTCAGTAATGGTCTGATTGATATTGATGACAATATCACCCTGATGTGTTCCGTCATTTACTGCCGCAACCGCCGCCGTCAGATTCATATAAGAACCCGTAGCAGTGCCTGCGGTTGCCGTCACTGTTACTGGGCTAACCGGCATATCATCATCGTTGATTGTGACTGTTGCAGGATTGGGTGTACCGATTGTTGCTCCGCCCGTCGCTCCGGACAGGGTTGCCTCAAAGGTTTCATTACCTTCAACATCCATGTCATTGCATATAGTCACATCAAACGACTTGCTTGTCTCACCATTGGCAAACATCAGTGTTCCGCCCGTGTTTACGTAATCAACCATTCCGCCGCATGTCGCACCGCCCGTTGCATTGCCGCCTGATAACGCATAGTTGGCTTGAACTGCTCCATCACTTCCACCTGTACGAGTGACAGTCAACGTAACCATACCTCCAGCCTCACCAACCATATACGTTCCCGCACTGAACTGTAATGTACCGGGCATAGCTACTTCGTTGTCATTGATAGTAACTGTTGCAGGATTGGGTGTCCCGATTGTTGCTCCGCCTGTTGCCATTGAAAGCGTAGCATTAAATGTTTCGTTACCTTCAAAAACGGCATCTTCGCAAATCGTCACATCAAATGTCTTGCTTGTTTCGCCGTTTGCAAGCATTACAGTTCCGCCCGTGTTGACGTAATCAACCATTCCGCCGCACGTTGCCCCGCCCGTTGCATTGCCGCCGCTTAAAGCGTAATTAACTGATACCGCACCGTCACTTCCACCTGTACGTGTGACAGTTAATGTGACCATGCCTCCGCCTTCACCAACTGAATAGGTCGCTGAACTGAATTGCAAAGTTCCTGCGAGCAGTTCATCAGCTCCAATGTCAGGCATGGCATCACGCATCTGATCATCAATATCATCAGTAACACCTGTACCTGTCGTACCTGTATTAACCATCGGGCTACCGACTTGTAGATGTAGGTCTGTTGTGGACACAAACATCGGATCAACTGCTTGCGAGTTTGCATCCTGACTTGTTGCTGCCTGCCAAGCGGCTAAGGTAGTGTCGTCGGTTGCCGTAGCTCCCAAACCACCTCTTCTCCAACCACCGGAATTTGCTCCGCTCGTAAAGAAATCGTTGAAGTTGGAATTTAGATTTGTAAATGTGGTCGTAACCATACCAATCGAATAACTCTTGGCATTAGCACCCCCACCTGATATTAGCGTGTTGCTAAAGATGTTGTTCTTCAATTCCACTGTCGGGTTTGTTCCAGTAATAGCAACCCCGTAGCTTCCAATCTGACTTGCCACAGAACCGCGGTCTCCTGTCAGTGA
>CAYOYI010000470.1:1790-3251 GCA_964408105.1 uncultured Chitinophagaceae bacterium
TTGTGATACAACCTTGTTGTCGAACTTGTCACACCTGCTACAAAAATTCCGGCAACAAGGTCGGGAGACGTCGAAGGCGCAATTATTCCCGAAATCATATTGTTGGAAATTGTATTTGGACCTGCTGTTCCGCCGGAAATGCCTATACCAATAGCGGAAAATCCTGTTGTACTGGTGCTGGCAATTCCGTTAATTTTATTTTTTGAAATAACGGAATTAGTAATCGCTCCGCTCGTCGTCGTCGTCGTGTCATATGCCTGAATTCCGGCTCCGATACCATAAGCATCTAACCCTTCATCGGATGTAATTCCGCCAATGAGGTTCATCGTAACCTGTAGTCCGTCATGGTTGAAAAACAACATTCCCGCTCTACGCAAGCGGTTTGCTCCAGTCGCTGATAAATCGTTCATAGTGACGACGTTTCCGGTGTTCTGATTAGCTGCACTTGCGCCGGTATTATAGATACCAATAAATGCCTTTTGGATACTACAATTTTCTACACGATTGTTGTCGTTATCTGTTCCGACAACACCAACTGTGTTGCCGCCCAGATGCAAACCAATCAAGGTCTGTGTCGGGTCTTGACCGCTTATATTTACATTCTTAATTGTGTTATTTTGTGCGCCGTTTGTACCTGACATTACGGCAATGACCGCGCCTGCTGTCGCAGTTGTATTAGTGTTTGTAACTGTCAATTCACGCAACGCTGGATTTCCACCCACCGCTTCAGGCAAAACCATCATTGACGTAGAACCATTAATAGTTACATTATCCGCGCCATTCAATCGAATAATTGAATTTGTGCTGCTTCCCGTAATCGAACGCGGTGCGCCGCTGGGTTTAATTGAAACCGTAAAGCCGCCTGCCAATTCATTCAGGGCAACCGTACCATTTTCACCTGTCAAATCAGCTGTTATATTAATTACAATATTACCTGTTGCACCCACGCTGTTCAGACGTTCAAAGATTCCACCGGAATTAGTAAGAGACGCGAAATCTCCGGGAACTGTGTATGTTCCTGTTAAAGGAAGTGCGGCTGTAACTGTACCGTTGATTTCGTTATTTGATGAGTTGGTGTCGCCAACAAGTTCTGAGGTCGCAATAATTGAAAAAGTTCCAGCTGACGGAACAGTACAATTTGGAAATGTTGCTGTAATGGTTTGTCCGTTGGCTATTGATGGAATAGTAGTTGTTACATTACAGACTACCGCCATCATTCCATCAAGAATCATATAGCGAACAGGTAAGTTTGTTTGTGTAGCTGTGACTATGCCTGTAAAGGAAGCCTGTGGTGCAAAAGCAACCGTTGCGGCGACTGTTGCACCATTTGTCGGACTGATAAAGGAACTTGCAGATATGTCGTTTACGGGCGGTGTAACTCCATCGGGTTCATCTGCACCAATATCAGGAGCAGCAACTCTCAATTGACCATCAATATCATCTATAACGCCGGCGATTGCT
>CAYOYI010000471.1:0-3248 GCA_964408105.1 uncultured Chitinophagaceae bacterium
TGAAGGTCGAGTTGTCTCAAAGTCCGAATTGATGGAAGCAATTTGGGCAGATGCAGAATTCTACTTCTACGGCAAGGTTACAAACGCAGGAGGCAAGGACAAAGCAAATATCCATGTTTACACTGAAGACTTGGGAACGGTAAGGATTCAGACACCAATTAGTTTTTTAGAGCAATATGATGAAAACATGCTTTACAAAACATTTGGTATTCGCGCAATAGGCAAACAACATTCAGAAACAGGTGAAATAGATACCTCTACCTTAAAGTTCATTGAATTAGTTGATTATCAACCAAAATATGATGAACAGTATTTAAAATCCCTAAGAGACAGGGCTAAAAAATCCTGGCTGGGCGGCATTAACCCCGATAAATGGTTAAAGGATATCAGAGGAGGTTATGACGCATAAAGGAGTTTTACTTGACACCAGCTTTTTCCTTCGTTTCCTCAACGATAGCGACCCGCTTTTCAAAAATGCGGATGGATACTTTCGCTATTTCTTGCAAAAAGAAATAACAATGCTAATTTCCACTATCAGTATTGCCGAGTATTGTGTTGGGGGAGATGTTCACGAACTACCATTAAGAAATTTACAAATTGTTCCTTTCAATTTAGACCATGCAAGGCGTACAGGAGAGTTTGCAAAAATCGTTTTCCAAAACAAAAACAAACTGAAACTAAAAGAGCGAAATATTATCCCTAACGATACCAAACTATTTGCTCAAGCTGACTGTGAAAAAGCAGTAGAATTTTACTTGTCATCCGACAGTGAAAGTCAAAAAATCTATAATTTACTTAAACAGGAAACAGCCCCGAAGTTTCAATTCATTGACTTGAATATGCCCTACAATGAAACTTTCGGAGTGCTTGATTTATGAGTAGAGCGGAACGACCGATAACATGCCGCTAAATAAAATGGCGGGTGCATCGGTTGGTGAAGTGTCGTTGTGTTCAGTCTGTTTTTTCATATAGTAAAGTTTTGTACATTTAATCCGCCACTTTCTTTAGCGGCTGAAACGTTAGCGAAAAGCCCTACAACCATGAAGCCTACAATCAAAATCGGAGAACCTTCGCTCAGCGGGATTTGCAATCCCGCTGCAAACTGCTGAGGATTTAGTATCCGTTCCCCATGCAGAGGGGATTGCTTCGGTAGCATCCCGAGTACTCGGGATCGCAATGATGCTGTGCCTCAAGACCGCGATGCATTCCTGTAAAAAACGCTACCAAACAGAGCCACTAAAGAAACGAGAACCGTACGCGCCAAAAACCCCCTGTCTCGTTCCATGCCTATCCCTTCATAATTCGCGGTAAAAGGTATAAATTGTACTTATGTCAACGGCACCGCAAAAACTTCACATCCTGCTTATAGATGACAATGAGATTGATCACAAGGTGGTGAAGAAATTATTGGAAAGCTATGATGATCCGTATGACCTGAAAATTTGCAGAAAGCTTGAGAAAGCAAAACCGCTTTTTGGCGATGGGAATATTGACATCATTATTCTTGATCTGCATCTTCCCGACAGCAATGTAGAGCAAACCCTTGCCTTTGTTGAAGATTATGAAGAAAACTTTCCGATCATCATACTTTCCAGCATTGATGATAAGGCGCAGCGTATCCGCGCCATCCAAAAGGGTGCTCAGGATTATTTTGTAAAGAATGAGTATGATGCTCCTTTGCTTGCCCGCGTCATTAAATACTCACTTGAACGCCATCGGCTGCACAGGCAACTTCATGTATATGCCAACGAATCAAAGGAAAAGGAACAGCGACTGATCGAGGCTCAGGCGATCGCTCAACTCGGCAATTGGGAATTGCTGTTGGATAATGATACCATAGAATGGTCGCGTGAAGCGCGGAATATTTTGGAACTGGATGAATCCAAGAGTTTCACAACCTTGGCCTGGTTCATAGATCTGCTTGACGAAGAAGAACGAAGCTCGATTTGGAACACCTTCAAGCAGGCAGTTGATGAAAACCGCGACTTTAACATCGACCTGAAGGTCCGTCTGGAAAATGGCAAAACAAAATATCTCAATCTTCGCGTGCGTTCAACACAGGTGCATGATGAAGCGGAAAAAAAGATACGCGGCACTATTCAGGATATTACGCCCCGCAAAGAAATGGAGGCGGCCCTGATTGCCTCAGAGGAAAAATATCACCGCCTCTTTGAAGAATCCACTGACGCTATTTTTATAACCACTGAAGACGGGGAGTTCATTGACTTCAACCCAGCGATGGTTGACCTCTTCGGGTACGCACCTTCGGAGCTGATAAATATTAAAGTGAGCAAGCTTTACTTCAATCCTTACGACCGGGAGAAAGTAAAAAAGCTCATCTCGCAAAAAGGTCTTATCAGGGATTACGATGTGATGCTGCGCAGGAAGGACGGCTCGAAAATTGACTGCATGCTGACATCCTCACCCTGGCGTTCGATTGACGGAAGAAAAAAAGGCTATCAAGGCATAATTCGTGATATCACCGAAAGCAAGGTAACCGAGGAACTCATACGCAACAAGGAAATTGCGGAGCGGTCATCAAGGCTCAAGCAGCGATTTCTCGCCAACATGAGCCACGAGATCAGAACGCCAATCACAGCAATTGCCGGGCTGACGCACCTTATCTTAAAAACCCAACTTGACAATAAACAGCAGGAATACGTTGAGGGAATCAGAACTTCCTCGGAACATTTGCTCGCGCTTGTTAACGATATTCTTGATTTTTCCAAGATCGAGGAAGGAAAAATCTCGTTTCATTCCATTGAATTCAACCTGCATGAGCACCTCATTCAGCTTGTCAAGACCATGGAATTCTCGGCAAATGCCAAAGGCATTGAGTTGCGCATGCAGTTCGATCCGGCTATTCCTCCGAATGTGGTTGGTGATCCATTAAGACTAAATCAGATCATCTATAATCTTCTTAGCAATGCAATTAAATTCACTGAGAAGGGTTTTGTAAACATCGTTATAAGCTTGATTGAGGACGGCAAAAATGCAATTGTGGTTTCCATCGCGGTGAAAGATACCGGTTCGGGAATCCCTTCCAGCAAACTCAACACCATCTTCCGCAGCTTCACTCAGCTTGGCAAAGACATAACAAAAACTGCAGAAGGTACCGGCCTCGGTCTCGCAATTACCAAACAGTTGGTGGAATTACAAGGCGGAACGATAACCGTCAAAAGCCAGCTTGGAAAAGGCTCCGTGTTTGAAGTGGTGATGTTGTTCAAAAAGCAAAAAGAAGAGGAAGC
>CAYOYI010000472.1:0-3235 GCA_964408105.1 uncultured Chitinophagaceae bacterium
TATCCTTTGTCTGTAAATGGTGGCTTGAGGTGGGGTCTAAGACTCGGGCAGACCGGATGAATAAGTTCATTTAATCTTTGTCAGCATTTTAGCGCAGAAATCTCAGCAACAATACTTCCGCGCCTAAAAACACAAGGGCTAAAATAATACAAAGTTTCCAGAGGACAACTCCCTCGCTCAGCTCTTTTACAATTCCTCCGATGTCGGCATTCACCGATTTGATGACGCGGATATTTTCCTGGGGATACATGTCCTGCAGTTCTGACGCGCTGTAATATTCAAGCTGTGATTCTTTACGGTCATAATTCAACGCTACCAGGTTACCCGGCTGTTCCTCGTCAGAATAAACGTTGTAAATACCTGCTGTTGAGATTTGCTCACCGGGGATGATGAGCATTTTTGCACCCGCGGCTTTTTGCCGGGGGATGAATTCACTGTCACCACCTTTGATCTTGTAGATGGCATCATTGCTCCTGAGCTTGTTTTCGATTTCAATGACCTCATCCTTCCCAAGGACATAGGAAGTCTTTCCGAACCCTTTGCCGGAGAGCGCCATTTTGTAAACCATCGGTACAAAGAGCGCATGCACCGGGAAATCCGTGCTCTTCTCATCGAGCGGTGTCGAGCACAAATAGATTTCACCGAGTTCCACTTCGTATTGACTTATAAAAGAACTGCCGTTCCTTAACCCAAGCAAGATTTGCTCATTGCTTCTGACTTGCTTCTGGATGTGAAAAAACAATTTCACCGAAGGCAATGAAATGTTATTTGGGATCTCCTCGAACACATCTTTGAATATTTCATGCTGCCTGTTGAGGAAAGTAACGGGAAGTTCAGCCGTTTCCATTCCCGAAAGCGTGCTCACGCCAACCGATGACAAAAATTTGTTGTAGGAAATAACGTCCGCCTTTTCACCGGGGAAGATCAGCAAACCCCCGCCATTTTTAAGATACTGCTCCAACTCATAAGCCAACCCGGAAGGGATCGCATTGAGGTGGTTTAAAATGATAAGCGAAAACTTGCGCAACTCGGAATAGTCCAACTGGCTTACCCGCCTGTTTTGAAAACTGAACCGTTCCGTGCTCCGGAAAAGCGCCTGTAGGTATTTGCTTTCCGTGATTTCATTAATAGCGAGCACGTTCACGATGCCCGTCACCTTCAGCGAAAGAAAATATTTGTCATCGAATGTAACAGGGTAGTCGGTCAGCGAGATGTCAATTTTCTTCCAACCCGTATCCCGGACGGAGAAATTCACGGTATCAATTGTGTAGGAAGCCGCAGGCACGCTGAAGTCGGCAATGGCTTTCACCTGGTCATCAACAGAAAGTGTCATGCGGGAATTTTCAACAGCCCGCTCACCGGTGTTGACGATCTTCACGAGGATGCGCGCGGGCTGGTCCTGGTAAACCGCTGGCTGGTCGAGCCATGCGGTATCAATATAGAGATTGTGCTGCTTCACCGATTGCAGGGGCAGCAGGGAAAGAGAGAGTGAGGTATCGCCTTTGAAGTCGGTTTGGTTTTTCTGGAAATCGGAGATCCAGAATGAGACCTTATCATCGAGGCTGGCATCTTTAAATGCTCGTACCTGCTCGGCATACACCTCGCTGAACGCCCTCACAAATGAAGAAGGCTTCACTTCATCGAGCATGCCCAGAAATTCTTCCTTCGAAATGAAGCGCTGCTGCTGGGAGGAGAACTCATTGGTCAGCAACTGGAAGCGCACGCTTTCATCATACGCACCTGCGATCTCCCGTGCTTTGCGGACGGCACGGTTCAGCAGCCGCTCATCATCGGATTCAGCGCTCATGCTGTAGGAATTGTCAATAAAAACCGAAACGCCTTTTTTGCCGGTTGCAGCAGGCTGCGCATCGCGCACGGGGATCACCGGCTGGGCAAATGCGAGCACCAGGAAAATAATCGCCAGCAGCCTCGACAGCAAAACCAGCCAATGCTTCAGCTTTGAACGGACGGCTGTTTCTTCGGTGACCTCCTTGAGGAATTTCACATTGGTGAAATAGACGGTCTTATACCTGCGGAAATTAAAGAGGTGAATGATGATGGGAATCGCGGTGAGTGCAAGCGCCCATATCAACCACGGATGCACAAAAGTCATGCGGCAAAAATATGATTTATTGACCCCGGATTTTGCAATCCGGGGGGACAAGTGAAAGGGACAGGTGACGAGGGAGGTTTTTTATATTGAAAAATTCAGGTTGAAGCATTGATATGAAGGATAGAACGCAGGAGGGTGGAGTAAATTTTGGCGAAGCACCAAACATGAATCACCAATGTCCAATAATCAAATCCTAATTCTGAAAAGCATGCCGGAATTTGTAATGTCAATTAGTTTGCTGATTTTTAGGTGGATAGCGCGTGCGAATACGCAACCATAAAAGGAGCCCTATACTAAGATGAAGACCTGCGAGAAATTAGCAATCATCATTTCCTTGGTTGTAGCAATCTGGTCATTACCTGATCGGAGTAATGAACTTTTAGTTTACAGTATGTGGTTTCTCGCCCTTTTATACCTGCTTGGCGGATATTGGTTATTTAACAAACAGGATGAAAAAACTCATGCGGCAACTTCCATTATACCCGGTATTGTATTTTTCTTAGCGATTATCTCTTTACCACATACTATTAGAATTGAACGCGAACTGATTTACCAAATATTGCCAGTATTCAATTTAGTTTTCTTTACTTATCTCGGAGTACACTTGTTAAGAGGGTTGGCTACAGTCAGTTTGGTCAAAAGACAGCTTTTTTACAGGTCTGCAACTATTTTCCTGATCACTGGCTTTTTCGCTTATGCACCTGTAGACTTTGGACTATATCGAGTGGTTTTGAAAACGTTAAATAGGAATTGGGACCCGTTGATAGAAAATATGAATATGCATGATTATCGTCTTAAAGCCAAAGCGGCCTTAGATGAGGGCAATTGTGAAGAAGCGATTAAATACTCCGAAAAGAGTATGAGAGCAGGATTAGCGTGGCTACAGTTTCCCGAATTATCTAAAGGAGAAAAAAGCCCTGCATTTGCTGACATGCTCAACGATTCATTACTTGAAGTGCGTTATCAAAAGGAATCGGAACGGTTGGATTCTTTTAGAGGTTTGAAAATTCACAGAATCATCGGAGCATATACCCTGATGTACTTTGCATACAAGTGTAAGGGTGATAAGGAATATTACTTCGATAACTATAGTGGTGCACTCACTTATTACATTAAAGCAGA
>CAYOYI010000473.1:0-3215 GCA_964408105.1 uncultured Chitinophagaceae bacterium
CAAATCGTGAATTTCTGACTTTACTTTAGTCAGGCGAGCGCCAAACCCTGGTGATGCTCATTCTTCAATTTGTCAATCTGCCGGTGCATAACATAAAACCACAACGGAGGAATGAATGAAAGCAGGATCATAGCAGGATAACCCGCAGGCATCTGCGGTACATCTTCATAATGCTTCAACACCTGGTATTTGCGTGATGCCTTGAAATGATGATCGGAATGGCGGGTCAGTTCAAACAACAACACCCTGCCGATCCAGTGGTTTGAGTTCCACGAGTGAACCGGCAGCACCCGCTCGTAGCCATCTTGTGATTTTTTTCTTGAAAGCCCGTAATGCTCAATGTAGTTAATCGTTTCAAGCAACAGCTTTGAGATCACACCTGCGATAACGAAGTAAAGGGCGATTATCCAGCCTGCGAATAAACCGATGGCAACCACATATAAAATCTGTATCAGCTCAAATTGTATCATTTCATTTTGCAGCGAAAATTTTGAAACACCCTTCCTTTCCAGCCGCTCATTTTCCAGCTTCCACGCTGAGACATACCCCATGATCCACGAGCGAAACCAGAACGTGAAGAGCCATTCTCCATATTGAGAAGAAGCAGGATCTTCTTCGGTGGCTACTCTTTTATGATGTCCTCGATTATGTTCGATGATAAAATGCATCTGAAGTGAAGGCAGCAACAGCGCTTTTGCCAAAAATCTTTCGTGCCATGTTGTGCGATGGCCAAGCTCGTGGCCGATGTTGATGCCTGCCGAAACTATCGCCAGCCCGATGGAGAAAACACGCCCTACTATTTCGTATCCAGCCAGTCCCGGTTCCTGCAAAGCAAACATTCCATAAATGAGAAAAGCGTAAAGTATCGGCACCATTCCATACAGCACATAATCATACATTGGATTCTTGAGCGCTTCATTCTCTTCGGCTTCGGTGAGATTTCTGCCGGAGGCTGGGATGATCTGCTCGAGTATCGGAATAAAAACAAAGGCATAGATCGGGAGCGCGAATGTCCAGATACCATGCCCGACAAGGGATATCATCCCGAACACGAGGCCGCTTAAAACAAATGTATATCGCAGTGGTTTCAGGTCCATGACTGACTGTTTTACCCAAAGGTAAATAACTTTTTTCAAAAAGTAAACTATTTTACTTAAAAAAGTTTACTTTATTTTTGACAACAATTTATTTACGAAAGCACATGGCAAGCCTCACCCTGGAAGCGCTTCGCCTCCTGTCCCTCTCCCGATGGAGAGGGAAAAGGCGTTGACCAATGCTTAAAAATCTATGATCTGAAAGTATGGGCAGAAAGCCTCTTAAAAAGAAACGAAAAGACAACCCCGCTAAAAAGGAAGAATGGGCGCAGATACTCATTCCGCATTTTCAAAAGAAAGGCTTGCGCGATTTCACTATGGATGATGTTGCCGAATTGCTTGACGTAAGCAAGGCTACCGTGTACAAATATTTCAAATCACGTGAAGAAATAGTTGAGCTGTGTGTTGCGGTGAAGCTTGATGCCATTCGCCATTTCAGCGACATTCTAATGGATAATAACATCCCTTTCCTCGAGCGTTACTTCCTCAGTGTTGAAGACCTCACCAAAAACATCGCGGACATATCCAACACTTTTCTTTCAGACCTGAAACATCTTTTCCCCGAAACATGGAACATCGTGAATGGGTTCATCGAATATGCTCTTGAGATCATTCAGAATTATTACGAGGAAGGAATCAAAGACGGAATACTGGATAAGGTTGACTCCTCGCTGATGGTGATGAGCGACCGATATTTTTTTCAATCACTTTCAGATCCCGATTTTCTTTCGAGCCACAACCTGACTTTGCAGGAAGCTTTCCGTCAGTATTTTAAAATGAAATTTTTCGGGATAGTAAAGAGGTGATGTTAGTGGTTAGTACCCACCCTACTCCATCACTACCTTTCTCGTAGCAGAACCAGCATCCGTGGAAAGCCTCACGAGATAAATTCCGGAAGGGACATTGACAACCGAAGCATCAACCTTCACATGATGGCTACCGGGCTCCTGCCTTTCATCTCTCAGCAAAGCAACCCGCTCCCCTACTAAGCTGATCAGTTCGATCTTCACATCCGAGGATTGTTCCAATTCATAATTCAAAGCAAAACTTCCGGTTGATGGATTCGGATAAATGCTCAATGGCATTTCAGGCCTCACTGCCTCTCTCAGGCCTGTCGGCAACGCTTTCGTGTAGTGCATGTAAGTGATGAACATCTCATCAGCCGTGGTGATGCCGAAGCCGACATCACCCGGGCCGTCATTGAAATAGACAGCCTCATGTATCAGCCCGTTGTTCATGTCCACTTCCATCATCGGTGAAAATTCAAGCACCGGAGGATGCGCCCAGTCATAATAGCCCTTGTTAAATCCACGCTCATAATCCATGAATCCTTCATACACCTGAGTGCCCCTCGAGCCATCGGAATTGCGCAGGTAAATATCATAATCAACTCCCAGCTTGTGCGTGTGCGCCTGCAATATCCAGATAAACCATGTTTCGCCTGCTACCTGCTCAAATGAAAGCGGGTGGTTTGCCCCGGTATTCGGGACATTCAGCGCAAACGGGTTGAGCAAGCCCCCGTAAACGGCAAGCCGCGAAAACATTTCCACTGCACCGCTTCCTTTTGGCCGGGTGTAAACATTGAGGTAAGTATGCGCTGCCAGCATAGAATCATTATCATAATTCTTTACATGGAAATTTGAATTAAGCGTGGTGCCTGCCTCCCAGAAATAGGCCGTTCCGGGCGGCAGTTCATGGCTGCGGCTGTACTGCCAGGTAGCAATAGTGCTTGCATTCACCTGCACATCAAACTGGCCCGAGAGATTGTCAATGCGCACGTGACCTTCCTGCACGCTGCTGCCATAGCCTGTGTTGTACTTATACAAAATGTAATGATGCGATTGAGGGCTCAGGATCGCCTCCACCTTCACCACCTCCACATCCTCAGGCAACAGTGTGCTGTATTTCCACTTGTACTCGCGCTCCTGCCCGGGTGAAAGGAACAACGGCCCGTCATGCACCTGGAAGCCCTGCCCTGCGGGCGGTGGCGCTGGAGCGGATATTTGCGGCAAGGCTTTTCCGTTATAAAAATCAGTGATCACCGCTTCGCTCACCACCGCACCTGATGATGGCGCCCCAAACATGATCCATTGGCGCACCAGTTCTATCTCCCCATTCGCG
>CAYOYI010000474.1:0-446 GCA_964408105.1 uncultured Chitinophagaceae bacterium
AGGAATGCCAGTACAAAAACGATCACAACGTAGTCTCTCAAAACATGCTGGTAAATCGGGATGATGCATGCTGCAGCAAAAATTGCAGCAAGAAGTACCCA
Organism: uncultured Chitinophagaceae bacterium; assembly: GCA_964408105.1. Classification (GTDB taxonomy): domain Bacteria; phylum Bacteroidota; class Bacteroidia; order Chitinophagales; family CAIOSU01; genus BPHB01. Next base: position 102 of record CAYOYI010000474.1, read on the forward strand.
GGTAAATTCTACAACAAAGGCAAGCCTGCCAGCCTTATTCATAGCTTCGAATCATCCACCTTCTCTAACCAGCCGGTTACCTTACCCAAAGTTTCAGGAATCACGTTTTCAGAAAATGGTGATTCTAAACCTGCCAGCTCAACAAGGCTTAGAAATGGAAGGCTGCCTCCTGCCTTGCATAACTTTACATAATCGCTCCATGCAGAACTGCGATCTGCGTTTGACTTATTCCAGAACTGAAGCGCACAAACTTGTGCCAGCGTGTAGTCGATATAATAAAACGGAGTATGATAGATGTGGCTCTGTTTATGCCAGAAGCCTCCATTTTCTAAATATGCAAAACCA
>CAYOYI010000474.1:456-3209 GCA_964408105.1 uncultured Chitinophagaceae bacterium
AGTCGCGATGGGGCAGATATTTCTTCTCTATTTCGCGCCAGGCCTTTTTCCTGTCTGCCGGAGTAGTATCTGGATTTTCATAAACATAATGCTGGAACTCATCTACGGCAACTCCATAAGGCAGGAACAAAATCGTTCCGCTCAGGTGGCTGAACTTGTATTTATCTGCCTCGCCATTAAAGAATGAATCCATCCAGGGCCATGCGAAAAACTCCATGCTCATGGAATGAATTTCACACGCTTCAAATGTCGGCCAGCCATATTCGGGAATTTCAAAACCACGGCTCAAATAAGCCTGAAACGCATGTCCCGCTTCGTGAGTAAGCACATCAATGTCATGTGAAGTGCCATTGAAATTTGAAAAGATGAAAGGAGCCTTGTAGTTGCTCAGGTATGTGCAATAACCTCCTCCCGCTTTTCCCTTTTTGTTCACAAGGTCCATCAGCTCGTTCTCTTTCATGAAGGTGAAAAACTCATCAGTCTCCTCTGAAAGCTCATGGTACATCTTTTTTCCCTTGTCAATTATCCATTCCGGGCTTCCTTTCGGTTTTGCATTTCCGCTTTTGAAAACAAGAGGCTCGTCATAATACTTCAGTGAATCCAAACCAAGACGCTTCGCTTGTCGCTTTCTCAACTCCGTTGCAACCGGGACGACATATTTCAAAACCTGTCCGCGATAATATTTCACATCATCTGCATTATAGTTCGTGCGCAACATGCGGGCGTAACCTAACTCTACAAAGTTTTTGAAACCAAGTTTTTTGGCTATTCCAGTACGCACCTTCACCAATTCATCATAGATGCTATCGAGCTTTGCCTCATTCTCTTGCATAAAACCAAACTTGGCTTCCGCTGCCTTTTTACGCATAGCCCTGTCTGGCGACATTTCAAATGGAGCAAGTCCGGTCAGATTTCTTTCCTCGCCTTCAAAATGAATCTTGGCTGAAGCGATCAGCTTCATGTATTCGGTTTTCAGTTCATTTTCACGCTTAAGGTCATCAATGATCTGCGGATCGAAAGTTTTCAGCGTGGTCTCCGCAATGTCAAAAAGCTGCTTGCCCCATTTCTGCTCCAACTCCCTGCGAAACTTCGATTTCACTAATGATTGATACAACTTGTGGATCAATCCTTCGAACACAGGAGAATTCTTGTCAAAATAATTCTGCTCTGCTTCGTAGAAAGGATCAGCGGTATCAATGGTGTGCCTTATGGAAACCACAGTGCTTGCGGTATTAAAATCATTGCGCAGCTTGTTGATCTGCGACAAGACTGAATTTTGCTTGTCTGCATTTTCAGCCTTATCAAATTCCTGGATAAGCGCGTTAAATTTTTTTTCCAGTTCGGCAATATCCGGCCGTGTGTATTTTATCTCGCTGAATTTCATCACTATGAGTTTTTACTTATCGGTTTTGCGTTTCACATTATATACTCCTTTTCCTTCGGCAATCGGTTCGTTTGGGTCATGATATGCCACCATTTTAGTGACGATAATTCGATTGCCGCTTCGGGTTAGTTCGCCTTCCGCAATGAAGTCCTTAGCCTTTCCCGGACGCAAATAATCAATGCGTATATCAATCGTTGAAAGTTTGTCTTCAGGTGAAACCAAAGTCGTCATTGCAGCAGCACCACCCACAGAATCAATAGCAGTAGAAATAATTCCACCATGCAGCGTCTGCGAGCGTGGGTCGCCAATCAATTCCGGTCTGAACGGAATGAGAATTTTCGCGTAACCTGGCTTAATGTCCAAAAGCTTAACCCCAAGCAACTGGTGCAGGGGGATCATGTTTTCAATGACCTCCTTAAAAATATCCTTATCTATTACCATTGAAAAAAGCCGGGCTGCAAAAGTAATTGCTTATTGCCTTTTTGTTAAGTGCTGCGGTAATCGTAAAAGCCCCTGCCTGTCTTTCTGCCCAAATGACCAGCTTCGACTTTCTGCTGCTGGATGCGACTGGGACGGAATTTAGGATCGTAATGGAAGGATTCGTAGAGCGAAGAGGTGACAGAGAAATTGATATCGTTTCCTACCAAATCCATCAACCGGAACGGCCCCATTTTGAAACCTGATGCTTCCATCAGATCATCAATCGTCTCAAATGAAGCAACATTTTCTTCAAGCACTCTCAGGGATTCAACATAAAAATGGCGCGCCACTCTATTCACGATGAAACCGGGTGAGTCTTTAGCCATGGCAGGAATCTTTCCGAGCTCGATAGTAAGTTGCTTAATGGTTTCTGCTATTTCAGGATTGGTAAATTCTCCCGAAATAACTTCCACCAGCTTCATGATATGGACCGGATTAAAAAAGTGCATGCCGACCACACGCTCAGGATGCGGAACATTGGCTGCAATTCTTGTAATCGGAATGGACGATGTATTGGTTGCAAAAATGCAATCCGCATCATTGATGTTCGCGAGCTTTTCAAACAGTTCCTGCTTGACTTCCAGCTTCTCAACTACCGCTTCAATGATAACATCTGTCTTAAGCGAATTGATGTCATGCGTCACAGAGATCTTCTGAAGTGCATTTTCCTTTTGCTCCTTCGAGATTTTTCCTTTCTCAACGCCAACCGTCAGGTTTTTGGTAATGGTCTCCCAGGCTTTCTTTGTTGCGCCCTCACTGACATCGTAAAGCAACGTTTGATAGCCGGCTTGTGCACAAACTTGCGCGATACCGGAACCCATAGCTCCTGCACCCACAACTGCGATGGTCTTAATATTGGAAATAGATTTCATTTTATCTTATCTGCTTG